>NZ_CAUQJB010000024.1:0-78762 GCF_963518325.1 uncultured Vagococcus sp.
GATTGTCAATTAGTCACGAACATGGGCTCCAATTTCATTTTTTTGCCATAACAAACTTCCCTTCCTACTTGCTTAAAAGGATGAGAAATGACGGAATAATGAGAATAACAATACCTTCCTCTCTCAAAAAGGAATGAAAACACTCAGTTGACAAGTTAGCAAAATCACACCGTTGTTTTCTTACGACAATCAAATGGCCAATTCTCAATTGCTTTATCTAGAATAAACAGTTATTTAGAAACGATAGATTGTCAATTAGTCACGAACATGGGCTCCAATTTCATTTTTATTGGATAACGAACTTCACAGGTAGTTTACTTGAAAAGTTGTGTATATACTTAACGAAGCTAAGTCCCTGAGTGGCTTTTTTGATTGGATAATCTACCATGAGAAGCGCCAAATGGTTTTACTTTATTGTAGCGCTAGCCGGTTGCTAAAACTAACAATTGGGTCAAACCTATAGTGGTGACTGAAATCATAAACCAGTAAAGCTGGAGACATTTAGAATGATTTAGCCAGAAATGTAAAGGTAGCTTTACATTTCTTAGTTCTTGATTTATAATAAAAGTAAAGGAAGCTTTACGTAGAGGAGAGAAGTTATGGCAGTAGTCAATCAAATAAAGAGACTGCGTGAACAGGGGAATATTAAACAAAAAGATGTGGCGGATGCGCTTGGGGTTTCAAGGCAAACGATGACCGCTATTGAAACTGGTAAATACAACCCGAGTTTAGAATTAACCTTGAAAATAGCTAAGTACTTTAAGAAACCTGTAGAAAAAATTTTTAGTTTGGAGGAATAGTGAATGAAAGTTGAGTTTTTTATGCCAATCGTTTGGATACTTAATGGGCTTTTTTTGGTTTCAATGATTAATTTTTTTAGATTAGTTAAGACTCTCATAAAGAAAATGACACACCAACTTGATGAATTAGAACAAAAAACACTGGTTGATAGCCTCGCTATCAGTATGCTAGTGGTTGTAGTGCTTCACATCTTACAGGTTATCATCGGTGTTTTCACTTTTTCAAACGGTATCAAATACACGCCGGTTATTGCTCCCTAGGCGTTTATCGGACGCTTATCAATTAATTTTAGCAGGGACCCTTTTTTTGTCAGAATTGATAGCCTAACATTTGATGTGTTTGTCATTGGCCTAGTCTATTTATTCACTCAATTAAACTATCGATTAATCACGAAAAAACAAGCATTTAAGATCTATGGTATCCCAGCAGTGATTCTTGCGGGAATCATCGGAGGTGTTTCCCTGTTAATGAGATGAGATAAGTTGCTATTAATTTTTTTGTAATTACGTTGAGGAGGGCCGAGCTGATGTGTAAAATAACTAAAAAGGCAATCGTGCCAATGATGGTTGTCGTTTTCTATCTCATTTATTTGTATGTACTAATGGCCTATTTTTGGCAGAACGGTTGGGTGATTAGAGGATCAGAGCTCACAGCAAGTAATCTTAAGTTAAGGTTTTTATTCGATTTTGCTGGATATTTGGTAATGGTATTCGTGTTGATTTTAGTGACAGTTGTTCAAGAAAAGTCCACTAAAAGTTTAGGGTTGACATCACAAAACAACTACTTAACTGGAGGGTTACTGCTGCTTTATTTGGCAATGTTTGTAGGCAACCAAGATTTCACATTAAAAGGTTTTTATCAAGCTTTTTTCTATTTAGGTGTGGTTGCGTTCTCGGAAGAAGTTATTTTTAGAGGGTATTTGTACGGCAAGATAGAAAAGGAGTATGGCTTTTTGAGTGGTGTTATCATTAGTGGGATTTTTTTTGGAGTAGTTCACGCATTTTTACCTTCAATAATGGAAAATGCGAGCATCGGCGTGCTTGTTAGGGAGATGTTAAGTGAGGTAATCGGCCAAGGAATACTAGGTGGTGCTGTATTTGTTATCTTATACAAAAAGAGTGGCACGTTATATGTCCCAATTTTGGTTCATGGGCTAATCAATTATTCGGGTGTCCTTTTAAATTAGTGATGGATATATCCGTCACTGACTGTTTGGCTAAAAGAAAGTCAAAGTCGAGATATGTAGGGCTTTCATCGGTGAGATTGAAAAGAATTTAAGTGAGAAATTGCCAAGCCTTCACGCCCTTGTCTCGAAGGTCTAAGCCCGTAAGAATAGTGGCTGCAATTAGAGACAAGGGACAGCGAAGCGCCGTTGTTCTTATTGCTTTACTACGTTGACCCTTATTTCTAAGCGGTAAACCGCTAAGAATAACGGCAGCAATTAGAGACAAGGGACAGCGAAGCGCCGTTGTTCTTATTGCTTTACTACGTTGACCCTTATTTCTAAGCGGTAAACCGCTAAGAATAACGGCAGCAATTAGAGACAAGGGACAGCGAAGCGAGCAGATTTTTAGAGTGCGTCAATCGCTCAATATTCATAAAAGTATCGGAGGCTAGGACGATTGTCTTAGCCTCTTTAGCTGTATTTATGACACCATAAAGTCATTGATTGTTTGGCTGATGTCCTTAACAGTTAAAGGTAAGTCATTCAATAACCACCATTGAATAAGACTGCAGATACCTCCAGTAAGGAAAATGACACGTGATTCCAATAAGTGGTTATTCTGTTCTTCATTTAGAATAGCTTTCGTTTCTAAAAATTCCTTAATATCATCATTAATCACACTTTCTAATAAACGACGTAACTCACTACCATTTTCAAAGGAGACTAGTGAGCGGAAAAATGCTTGATGAGAAACAATGTACGCTAAAAAACGCTCAAAGAGCATCCGGTCTTTGTTAAAGTCTAATTTATTTTGTAATTCAACTTGGGGAATTGACTTAAGGTAAAACAATAACAAGTGATACTTATCGTCAAAATGATTGTAAAAATTTGAACGGCTAACAGCGGCTTCGTCACAAATCTCTTTGACTGAAATAGTGTCAAAAGGTTGCTTGGCAACCAAGTGATAAAGAGCCTTAGCTAAGTGCTTATGACTATTGGTGATAGGCATATCTAAATTATAGGGAGGAATTATGTACAATTTATCTAAAGTGTCCAAATTTATACCACATGTCCTTTCTGTCTCTATTTTTGTTTACTCCCATATTGTACTATAAGATGTGTTAAGCAACTAATAAAATATGAAAGAAGTGTTCCAAATGAAAAATGTGATAATTACATTATTTAATACAGAGAGCAACACTTATGAAGCATTATCTCAATTAAAACAAAAGGCAGAATCCCTTTCCATTATTGCCTCAGGCATTATTCAGAATAATCAAGGGTCACTTGAAATTAAAGATGGCTTCGATTTTACTGCAAATGAGGAGAATTGGGCAACAGGAGGGTTAATAGGTGGGCTTCTGGGAGTAATAGGTGGGCCAGTTGGCATTCTTTTAGGAAGTGGATTAGGTATGACTATAGGCTCTGGCTTTGATTTAGATGATATAGAGGATCACAAAAGTATTTTGATACAAGTATCCAAAGAATTAAAAGGGAACAGACTGGCTTTGATAACGATTGCAGAAGAATCTGATAACCAATTAATAGATAAATTACTAATGGAAACCGGTGCCCAAAAAATTATTAGAAAAAGTTATGTTGACGTTCAAACGGAGATATTTGAAAATCAGGAACTGGAAAATCACTTAGCCAAAGAAGCGCGCGCCCAGATGAAACAAGAAAAAAAAGCCAAGTGGCGTGCTATGGCAGAAGCCAAACAGCAAGAATTAACAGATAAATTAAAAAAAATGACCATTCACAACAAGGAGAAAAATAATGCATAGAGACGAACAAATCAGTATCTTACAAGATATCATCAAAATTAAATCAGTCAATGGCAATGAACGAGAGGTGGCTCTTTATTTGCAACGATTATTAGCTAATCATGGTATTCCGTCTAAGCTAATTGACTACGCTGAAAATCGTAGTAACCTAGTTGCGGAAATTGGCCAAGGAGAGCGGGTGCTTGGATTTACGGGGCATATGGACGTGGTTGACCCCGGCGACCAGGACCTTTGGACCTATGAGCCATTTTCTGCGCAGATTGAGGGCACTAAATTATATGGTCGAGGATCGACTGATATGAAAAGCGGTTTAGCAGCCATGGTGATTGCCATGATTGAATTAAAAGAAGAGGGGGCTCCCCTTGAAGGCAAGATCCGACTCTTAGCCACAGTGGGTGAAGAAGTAGGGGAACTAGGCGCAGAGCAATTGACCAAAGCTGGATATGGGGATGACTTGTCTGGACTAATAATCGGCGAGCCAAGCAACTATAATCTCATATACACCCATATGGGGTCCATAAATTATACTGTGACATCCATCGGGAAAGAAGCCCATAGCTCAATGCCAGTTCAAGGGATAAACGCCATCAACAACTTAATGGCATTTATGGTTGAAATCAATCGGCAGATGACAGCTATTACTGAAAAGTATCAAGATGAAGTTTTGGGTCGAACGATTCATAATTTGACGGTCATTAATGGCGGCAATCAAGTAAACAGTATCCCCGGAGAAGCGACTGTTCAAGGAAACATCCGCTCATTGCCAGAATTTGATAATGATCAGTTAATTACTATCTTGGAAAAGACTGTCGCTCAATGTAATCAAGAGAAAGACACCCAATTAAAATTGGTGATTGATTACAATAAGATCCCTGTTAAATCACCAAAAGAGTCTCATTTAATCCAAACAATCCAGTCCGTTCACCAACAAAAAACAGGTGAAACCATGCCACTTCTAGGCGTTGCCGGAACGACCGATGCAGCGGAATTTACGAAAAGTCATCACCATTTTGATTTTGTGGTTTTTGGCCCAGGGCAACCTGATTTACCTCATAAAGTAAATGAATACGTGGAAATTGATAATTATTTGGATATGATCGATACCTATAAATTAGTAGTTAGACAGTATTTATAAACAAAAGAAGGTAACCTATTAAACAAAATTGTCGCTACCATTAATATGTTAGCCGATCCCTTGGAAAAAAGGGCTCAAACTGACAATAAAACCAAACACATCTATGGACAAGAAAGGCGATTCGCGACATCAGAACAGTCATTAGAAAAGCCAAAAAAGTCAATGAGGAAATCATAAGTATCGTCGATGATCTTATCTATAAGACCGATAAGGACCCAAGATTAACTCAACAAATCAATCGACGATAACAGTGTCTGCCAGCTAAAAACTGACAGGCATTTTTGGTTTGATTATCTGTTCGAAGATTGATTAAGGTCAATAATCAGGATATAATCAAGGTTGCGTGGCATTTGCCTAAAATAAGAAGACTAATTATAAACCGAGGAAGTGAATCAATGATAACTGAAAAAATAATCAATACTCAACAAGATAAGTGGCTTAATATCAATACAGATAATAAAAATGAGCTAAAACAATTTTTTGATCACTAGGCAATTGATAATGAATTTGTGGCTTATTCTCTCGATCGAAACGAACGGGCTCACATCGATGTGGACCAAGAAACCGAGACATTTGTGTTAATCTTCAACGTACCTAATAAAGTCAAGAGCGATAACCACTATGAAACAATTCCCATGACCTTTATCATCAAAGACCGTCAGCTGATTACGGTAACCAATAATAGCAATTACTACATTTATTTGGAGATGGAGAAATATCTGGCTAAAACAACAGACATCACGTTATTCAATTTGCTTTTTGATAGCTTGTTTCTGATTTTGGATCGTTTTTTTCCTTACATTGAAGAAATGGATAGGGAAAGAAAACATATGAACAGCAAACTAAAAGAGAAGACGACCAAACAACGTTTATTACTGCTGTCAGATCTTGAGACAGGCATTCTCTACTTCGTTTCAGCTTCTAAGCAAAACGCTGTACTCTTAGACAAAATTAAGACTCATTCCATTTATCATACGTTGAATGAAAGTGAAAAAGAACGTTTAGATGATGCGATTATTGAAGTGCAACAACTTGTGGAAATGACCCAGCTATCTTCGCAGATCTTGCATCAGCTTTCTGGGACGTATAATAATGTGTTGAATAACAATATCAACGACACCATGAAGTTGTTAACGGTATTGTCATTATTACTGACAATACCGACGATAATTACTGGCTTTTTTGGCATGAATATGCCATTGCCCTTAGAACATAATATGTTTGGCTGGCTGATCACTATTGCAATCAGCACCGTTCTGTGGTTTACCTTAGCGTTAATCTTACGAAAATTAATGAAATAAGAGACCTAATTAGATCAGCAAATCCATTGCTGATTTTTTTTGTGAGGTAAAAAAGGGTCTTGACGATTTGTTCTTAACTGATAAAATCTGCCCAGATAGTGTCGCTCATTCATCCTCACATGATAATAAACTGAATCATTAACACTATGATTACTTATTGATAGATCTTTAGAAGAGTGTTGGTTTTGTCTAGGAGCCAATCAATCATTTCTCTAGGCTCAATCACTTTTGCTTCGGCACCTAGTTGGAGAACAAACTCAGCAGTATAGCTTAAATCCGATGGAGATAAGCGACCATCAATATAGCCGGTTCCATCTTTGTTAATCACAAGAGAGTCTCTCAAATAAGGCGTCTCAAGACATTTATTGACCCCGTTTTCTCCTAGTTCAACCACTAATTTTATCGTTTCTTTAGGATGATAATCAGTTTCCATCATTTTAAGCGGGACACTATTTTCAACGAGTTCCATCAATGGTGTCACTGAAAGGAGTCTGTCGATTCGATAATACCTTAAGTCGTTTAGAACCAAATCCCTAGCATATAAGTACCATAAACCGTTGCTTGCATAGACGCCCATGGGTTCAAGTGTTTTTTCGGAACGCTTGGTTTGGGAGTGATAGGTCACAAACAGTCTATTTTTAGACAAAGCTGCCGTCATTATCTCAGATAAAAAAGGCGTTGTAACTGTTTGTGGCGGTTGTCTTAACTGAAAAACGTCTGATAATTTTTCTAAGCGATTGCGCAGAGAGAGTGGGATGACAGACAATAGTTTTTCACGAGCCGCAGTGACATTTAGTTGAAAAGGAAAATCTTGAAAATCGTCTAAAGACGACATGGCAAAAAATAAGGAAACAATCTCGTCTTCTAAAAAAAGGACGGGTGGGAGTAACTGATTATCTAAGATCTGAAACCCCCCATAACGGCCTTGCTTGGATTCAATATACAGCCCCATATCTGCCAAATCTGATAGATAACGATACACACTGCGAAGAGATAACGAAAACTCATCTGCTAATTCCTGAGCAGTAAATTTCTTTTTAGTTTGAACATACCATAACATGTCATATAATTTTTGTGTCCGACTCATCTCACGTCCTCCTTTAATGGTTTATTTAAATCAGGTAGTTGGCGATAACCTGACAAGTTTTGTCATGATATGAGTATATCATGAAGTTATCACTAATAAAAAGGGGTATGCAGATGACAAAATCAATTATCATTAAAGGCGCTACAACTAATAATTTAAAGGAGGTTAATTTATCCATCTCTAAAAATCGGATCACGGCTTTTGTTGGCGTCTCAGGTTCAGGAAAGACGTCTCTAGTCATTAATACGATTGCAGCCGAAGCACAACGACAACTGGCTGAAACCTATCCTAGTTTCCTGCGCAATCGCTTGCCTCACTATGGCAAACCAGAGGTGACTTCGATTGAAAATCTTTCCCCTGTTGTAATGGTGAATCAGAAATCTTTAGGTGAAAATAACCGATCAACCGTAGGGACGGCGGCGGATATTAATCCTGCATTAAGACTGCTCTATTCGCGTTTTGGTCAGCCTTGTGTTGGTTTTTCAGATCGTTTTTCATTCAATAATCCAGCTGGTATGTGTCCTCATTGCGAAGGACTTGGTCGGGTTCATTCCTTTAAAATCGCTGAACTAGTCGATCGGTCCAAATCATTAAATGACGGGGCCATCAATTTTCCGACGTTTGAGCCAGGTAGTTATCGCTGGAAACGGTATGTGGATTCAGGGCTGTTTGATAATGAGAAAAAACTAGTGCACTACACGCCAGAAGAGATGGAGGTACTCTTATATTCGCAACAGATGAAACCACCACATCCGAATAAAAACTGGTATCGCTCTAGTCTTTATGAAGGCCTTATCCCTCGTATTCAGAGAACGTTCATCAAAAATCCGTCCAAAGGCTATCAGAAATATCAACCAGCTATTGAGCGAATTAGTCAATCTGAGGTGTGCCCTGAGTGTCACGGCTATCGTTTAAATCGGGAAGTTTTAACTTGTAAGATAAATGGTTTACACATTGGTGAGTGTCTTGAGATGGAATTACGGGAGTTACAACAATTTATGGGGCAGCTAAAGAACTCGGAAGCAAGGTCTATTGTTGAGCAACTTCAGAGACAAATAAGCTTTCTCTGTCAAGTTGGCTTAAGTTATTTAACTCTTGCTCGGGAGACTAGCTCCTTATCTGGTGGAGAGTCTCAACGGATTAAGCTTGTCAGATATATTGGGAGTAGCCTAAGCGATATGCTATACATACTCGATGAACCAAGTATTGGGTTACATCCTTACGATATTCAAGCAATCTGCCAATTAATTACGGCCATTAAAGATAAGGGCAACACTGTTTTGCTTATTGATCACGATGAAGAAATTATTCAACTGGCTGAGACGATTGTTGAAATTGGACCAGAGGCAGGTCTAAAGGGGGGCGAAATTGTCGGAGTAACAGATTACCTAAGTTGGTTAACCAATCAAAAACAAGTAGCGCATCTTAAACGTAGAAAAAGGAAAATGACAGTATCACAGTCCTTTGAGGTTCATCATGTGACATTGAATAATTTGAAGCATGTCTCTGTCTCAATTCCTAAAGAGGCCTTAATCGCTGTTACCGGTGTTGCAGGTTCGGGGAAAAGCTCTTTTGCAAAAGAACTAGCCAAAGCTTATCCCGACGAGACAGTCTACGTCGACCAAAAGAGCATTCGGGGAAACCGCCGCTCAACAATTGCCAGTTATATTGAATTGTTTGAGTCGATTCGTCAGTTATTTGCGAAAGCCAATCAAGTGAAAAGTGGGCTTTTTAGTTTTAATGGGGGTGGTGCTTGTCCTAAGTGTAAAGGGAAAGGCTTTATCGAGATAGAGTTGGCGTTTATGGAACCAGTCAGAAGTCGATGTGAGGTTTGTCAGGGTAAACGCTACAGTCAAGAAGCGTTGAGCTATCGCTATCGTGGCTTAGCTATCGATGAAGTTCTATCCCTAACATTGACAGATGCCCAACCATTTTTTGAAGATCAGCCAACGTGCGTCAACCTACTAATCTGGCTAAATAAAATTGGATTGGGCTATCTCACATTAGGGCAAACATTGGACACTTTATCAGGTGGCGAACTTCAGCGACTAAAGCTTGCATTAGAACTAACCCATGAATCCAAGCTGTTTATTTTAGACGAGCCAACAACAGGACTTAGTCGAAAAGACACAGTCGCCTTGTTTACCATTTTTGATGAATTAATTGAAAAAAAGAACACGGTCATCGTGATTGAGCATCAACTAGATGTCATTAGAGAAGCCGATTGGATGATTGACTTCGGCCCAGGCTCTGGAAAAGAAGGGGGGAAAGTGCTGTATGAAGGAAAGCCGGAAGAGGCTTCACTGTGTGCAGAGTCAGTGACAGGTCAGTATTTGGTTTAAATTTTGTGAAAACGAAAATGGATTAATAAGTAAGTCAGTAACGACAGTCAAAAACTCAACTGTGGTGTTGGACGTAAAAGAGTGGAAAAAAGACAAAGGAGTAGCCCTCAGTTGGAGGCTGAGGGCTAAGGAGATGATTAATTATCTTTGAGATAACTAATCGAATGAAAAAGTTTTGTTAGGGTTGTTTGTTGGTATACTAATATCATAACGGGAAAATATGAAGAAGTTATGAGCATATTTGATGGATAGTTGGACTTTTTTGTTAAGGAAGGTAGCTGGTTGGGAAATGATGGGTGCTATTAGCGTGGCTTTTTTAACAAAAAGAGGCTAAAAAGTATCGATAGGACAAAATGATCAAGAGTGTTCCTTGACTATTAGAACAAATGTTCGTATAATTGTAATTACTAAGGAAGTGAGCAATATGACGATTGACGAGTTTACCGAGTTGATGGAATCATTAATGAGCACAAAGGATTCATTTTACATTAAGTTTACCGAACGGGAAAACAATCTGAATGATCAACGAATGACAGCTCAACAATGGAACGAGACACAAATTGAACGAGCAGTGGATAAGCAATGGAAATTATTTATGGGTAATATTTATGATCAAGTTGCTACGAAAGTAAAAGTAACCACACCTGCTGATAAAGGTTGGCTTGAGTTTATCACCGCCGAAGAGTTTATCAGTTCCTTTGATGAGTCTATACACGAAATGACTTTTGACGATTAATACAACAAAACAGAGCGTGTCTGATCAGACACGCTCTGTTTTGTTGTATGAGTATAACCACACCTGAAATCTGGTCGTGAAGGGAATTGGTTTGGTAAAAGAGGTTCATTAATTATAAAAAAAGATGAGAGACACTAATCTCTCAGGCTCCAGTCGTGATAGGGCTAAGATGGCAACAGTGCTCGCACACGCTGAAATGAAGTCCTCTTCCTTCGTTGACATGCTCTAAAAAATCAAGAGCGCCTTGGTGTGTGTCATGGCTCTGTGCATTCACCCTGTTATCTAGCGAAGGGAGATAATCGCATTCTAGATTATGGACAACGTAAGCACCTTGCTCATTAGCATTTTTACTACAAATATAATCTGGCAATCTTTTCACCTCATTAAGTTATTCAATTGACTTTTTTTGATAACTCAATTATATCAAAATTTGATGAAAGTGTAACCAAATATACATTATCGTACGTTAAACATACCTTTTAAAAGTCGTTTGACCTTGACCTACAGTCTATGAATGTTCTCATAAGAGACAATAAAAGCTGTTTTTCCATAACTCAATCGGATGTGATTCTATCAAAAGCAGTCACATAACAGATAGCTGATGTAAAAAGGGCAGGGCCAGCATAATAAAGTTGATGCAAAGAATACAGATAAACTGAATAGATACCAAGTAGCACACACACTGAAAGTAAAAAGATAGTGGTAAAATCAATTTTAGTCATTAAGTAACCGCCTTAGTCGTTAAATTTATAGAAAGAAGCTCAGTTTAAAGCTAGCCATCATTTTGAGCAACAAACGTAATGGCGCTAGTCTTCATTTCCGTTAACCCAATTCGTCGCTCGATTGTATAAGAGAGGGCTTTGACCTCGCTGTCGATAATCGTCCATCCACTAAAAATATCGACGAGTAACTCATTGATCTCCGTAGATGATAGATTAACTTCAAGGAAAGGTGGAATCAGTTGTTGTTTTTCGATTAAGAACTCACTGACTTCCGAATTGATAATCAAATAGACACAGCCCATGGTTTTCATCGCTTCTTTGATAGCCTGTAAGACGCGGATCAATTGTTTTTTGCTTGCAAGATGTTCAAGAGTGGAAACGGAAAAGATATAGTCATAAGTCGCGGCTTGCAATTCAAAGTTAGCAATATCCCTGATGAAAAAGTTAAATGACGGTTCAATGTCCGTTTTTTCAACCGTCTTAGAAAATGAGTGAATCGCATCAGGTAGGAGATCGACACAGTCGATGATTAATTTATTAGCAGTGCCTCGTGCAATTGGAATAGCGTTACGCCCAACACCACACCCCAAATCTAAAAATCTACTTGATTGAGTTGAATTTGACAGTGAAACGCCTAAGTTCACAAGATTAGTCACTGGATAACCAAGCCAAGAGTTAGATGACTCAATGGTAAACTGCTGGTAATGGTTTGAATGATAAAACGCTTCTTCTTGCCTAATTTCTAATAATGACCTGTCCATGATAAACCTCCATTTTTCATCTTATTATACAGGATGAACGAAAAAGTACAAACAATTATTTTATGGATTGTTTAACGAAAATAAACGGAACTAAGGTTGAAAAATGGTAGGAATGTTAATAGAGAGGTGACTTAGCGGGATTGAGTCAAAAAAAAAAGACCAACTAGGATGGACTTCCTAATTAGTCAGAATCAGAATTACTTTAATAAAGTATAACATAGATGTTATACTGATTCAAATTTAAAGGGGGGGTCAAGTGAACGACCGCTTAAAGTAAAACTTAAAAGCGCAAGGGACCACTCCAAGCGCTAATGATTCAACCTACTAGGCAATAGTGACTAGAGAAAACTAAAACAGTGGTTGCCTAATAGAAAGAATCTGTTTAATTATAGCGTGGAAAAAATAGAACCACTGCTGAAAAAAGGCTATTTATAAAAAAATTAATGATTACCATCTTATCTTCGTTCAGGTAAGACACTTAGCAAAATAAACAAGCAAACCGACAAGCAGGTATATGGGGAGGACCTGGTTTGTCGGTTTGCTATACAAAATTATGGGAATGCAAGGGTAGAACGTTATCAAAATAAGGTTATATTGATAGCATATATAGAATATCATATAAAAGGCCGGCCTTAAAAAACTTTTCCTATATGAAAATGCTAGTGGGTTTTGCGAGGAAATGGACCCAGAAAGCGGATTGTAGACCTGTTAACTAAACCGCCTGTTCAGTGAAGAACGTTAAAAGTAGTCGCCCGTCAGATTTATCTGAAAAATAAGTTATTTGAACTTTGGCGACGGTCCAACTGGCCGGGGTTTGGGACGATAAGGTTGATACAAAAAGTGATACAAGGCCAATTGATGGAATCCCAGTGACTCATCGAGTTCTTTGGCCTCATTTCCATCATCTACCCAAAACTGAACCCTTTTAGTGCCACGAGCAATCAGTTGATTAACGAGCAAGGAGATAAAACTGCAACCAAATCCCTGGTGCTGAAAGTCAGGTTTGACTGCGATGGCTTCAATGGTATTCTCGAAAAGAATGGCCACAGCAATCATGTCACCCTTTAAACGCATCACAAAGCGGTTATCTTGATCCGCTAGAAAGCGACGGCGATCTCTTTCAGACGCTCCGCGGTACCAAAGAGGGGATCCAAGACGTTGACGCAAGTGGTAGAAGACCGATTCCAACAGTGACTGAAAAATCAGATAGTCCCTGTCTTAATAGGGACGTATCTCAGCCAAGGTCTCTTTGATCGGAAATAACTTGTTCCCCCGCTCCATTAAAAACATGGTCTGGTCGGTAGTTGGCTGCAAAAAAAGGCGCGTGAGGCCTCATCTTGATTTAAATAAGCGCATTTTACTCGTTCCACTGAGATGTTCTCACGAAATAGCTGGTCGGCAAAGGATAGCAAACCTGTGCCAATCTCCCTTTAACGATAAGCCGGGCCACAAAAATCGTCATTTCGGTTCCCCTTTGAAGACCATCGTGAAATAACACACCTGCTAGATGATCCTTCACATAGACCACCTAAATACACTGACCGCCATCAGCCGCTTCTTTGAACATCCCAGGGTATTAATGATAGGCCCCAAGCCTTTCTTCAAGCGGTCTTACAGTCCCTGATTGCTTCATAAGGGATGATCCTCATGTTTTCCATCGTGTTTTGTTCCTTCCTAAAACAGAAATCAGCCTTTCTAAATGACCTCATCAGGTATCCTGTTACAGAATTGGAAGATAGATATCCGTTAGACTTTTTTCTGTTAGTTTTTTTGGCGGTTCCGTGATGTACATTTCAAAGGGAGGGGCATCTCTAGATGTTCCTTTTCCTTTAAACAGCCATTCCTGATACATATAGCGCCAAGCCTCTCCATACTGACTAGCCGATATATTAAAACGTCCTACTCCAAATTTGCCGGAAATACTAGATACACAGATATTGCCACTTTCTACCACCTTTGCCTCATAAGGAATCGTCATTGCGACGCTGGTGCGCAATTTTTTTTCATCAGTAATGAAGGGATTATCGTCGTAAATGGTCAACACCTTCGTGCTCTCAGGGACGATTAACTTATTTTCAGTCGCAAAAGCAAAGAGTTCCTTAAACAAGTGCCTACTTTGTTTTCTAAATTCAGCATAACTACCTCTCATGCGAATGTAGACAATTCTTTGGTTCGTTAGTTCTTTTGTCGTGATACTAATTGGTTCAACCATAGTCATCCTCCTTCATGTTAATCCCTCTTACAACACGTATTATCCTATGATCCAATGATTATTTCTTGACAAATCTTGCTGTTTTCGGAACTTAAGAGGGCTCACGCCAAATTGTTTTTTAAAAGATCGGCTAAATGAGCTAGAATCATTATACCCATACTCCATGGCAATTGCCGTGACAGAGAGATGAGGATTGAGACAGAGAAAAATAGCCGCACGCTCTAATTTAAATCGAGTGACAAACTCATTGACCGTTTCAGAGGTGTATGTTTTAAATAGCCTGTGAAAGTGAAAATCAGATAAATGAGCATGCCTAGCCAAATCACATAGTGCAATCGGGTCTTTTAAATGTCGCTCAACAAAATCTTCTGTTTTATTAATTAATCGAGAATAGAGTTCCCTTTGGCTATTGTCAGTTCTGTTGTCCATGTCTGTCCATTCCTTTCCTAAACTAGTAGACTGCAAGTTTGTTGTGTCTGTTCTTTTAGATAGATTATATCAGGTTTTAGTAAGTTTTAGAGTCTGTCAACGGTTTTTCTTTAATTCTTTGAAAGGAGCCGTTTAAAGAGTGAGCAGTCTAGCATGCAAAATAATGTTGTATCGGACTGTTATTTAGTAAACTAATAAAAATAGCGTGTCTGAAAGGGGAAATGTCTGTTGAAGTGGACATGAGAATAAATGTAAGCGATTCACAAGGAGGTATACTTTGGTTATAGAAAAGCAACCAACCTGTTATCAAACCACTAGAACGGGGGTGAAATCATGAACTTTAGTCAGCGAGAGCTGTCCCTTATCGATTGTTTATTAAGGGAAAATGATTATGTATCAGCTCAAGAGTTGGCAGAAACGTTACAGATGTCAACTAAAACAATTTATCGCACCATCAAGCGAATCAATGAAGAGTCACCATCCCAGCCAATCCTGGTAGCAGAAAAAGGCAAGGGGTATCGCATTGATTACGATCGGTATTTAAAGACTCATTACATCATAAAAGAGCGAGTCCAAACGCCGATCGAGCGTCGGAAATACATCATGCTTTACTTACTGTTTCGGTCACCGAACAGCGTACAGATGGCGTACCTTTATGAGAAGTTTTTTTTGAGCATCGAAGCCATTAACAAGGACATCTATGACATGCAGGAATATTTAAGTAGTAAGAAACTGGAGTTGGTTAAACAAAAAAAGCGGTTAAAAATTGTGGGACAAGAAAAGCGTATTCGGGAAGAAATTAATCGAGTCATCAATGATATGAACATATTGGATGAAGCCACGTTGCTGTTAAAAGATGGTTTTTCAAAAAAACACGATGTCGCTTTTATTCGCAAACAAGTCACAGAAAAAATCGAAGTGCCTTTAAAAAAGGAAGTACCTTATCCATACAACATTAATATCATCGCTCATTTAACTATCTTGATTAATCGCTTTCGGGAAGGGCGCGTGCTATCAACGGCTTATGACCAAATTAGTGAGGATGAACAGAAACGAATTATTGAAAATAAAGCACTTTATCAGATTGCCAATCAAGTGATTGACAATGTCTCCTGTTATTTAAGTGTGGCATTACCAGAAATTGAAGTCTATTATTTGTTTCAATACCTGGTTTCTTCTGGTATTTCTTACCGTCAATCAACGAATGAAACCCTTTTGGCCGAAGCCATTACCTCGGATTATATAGAAGGTATGAGCTGGGAATATCCGCAAATCATGGAACAGCCTAATTTGTATCTGGATTTAGTTAACCATATTCGGCCAATGCTGTATCGCGTTAGTAGACAAATGAGGATTACCAATGGCATGTTAGCAGAAATTAAAGGTGAGTATGCCAATCTTCATCAGCAAGTCTGTCAGATAACCAAAAGAATTGAAGAGGATTACGACATTAAGCCCATATCGGAAGATGAGATTGGCTTCCTGACAATCTATTTCGCTAAGCATTTAGAAGCGGAAAAATACAGCAAAAAAATTTTAATCGTCTGCAGTTCAGGCGTAGGCACCTCAGAATTATTGCGAGTCAAGGTGACAAATGCCTTTCCAGAAATTGAGATTCTAGATGTCCTTCCATACGGAAAGTTTATGGACAATTTGGCGAAATATGAAGAAATCGATTTGATTTTAACGACGGTTAATTTTACAAAAGAAGTCACCATCCCTTATTTGCTAGTTAATTGTATGTTTACAGCAGGCGATAAAAAGATGGTCAAAAAAATGATGAGTGAGGTATAAAAATGACAAATATGATTTTCTCAGAAGTCTTATCTGAAAACGTAATTAACTTAGGCCTGCTAGCCACAACCAAAGAGGAGGTCATTGATGAATTAAGCCAGTTATTGTTTAAACATGGCAAAATAGACAGTGTTGAGGACTTTGCCGAAGATGTCTTATTAAGGGAACAAGAAGGCGTGACAGGACTTGGCAAGGGCATCGCCATTCCACATGGTAAGTCGGAAAGTGTCATTCAAACATCCATTGCCATGGGACGTACTCAGGTGCCAATTGCTTGGGAATCCCTTGATGACCAACCGGTAAACATCATCATTTTATTCGCGGTTAAAAATAGCGACGCCAATACGACCCACATTAAGATGCTACAAAATATTGCAATCTGTTTAGCAGATGACGAATTTATGCTTAAATTGCAGAGAGTTGGCAGTCAACGAGAGATGATACAGTTATTTATTGAGAAAGAAGGAGAGCGGTCATGAAAATTGTTGGAATAGCAGCCTGCACATCAGGTATAGCCCACACCTATATTGCCAGAGAAAAATTGTTAAAAGGAGCAGAGTCTTTGGGACACACCATTCACGTTGAAACACAGGGAACGATTGGGACGGAGAACGAATTGACTTCAGCTGATATTGCAGAAGCAGATGTGGTGATTATTGCAGCGGATATTAAAGTGAGCGGAAAGGAGCGTTTTACTGACAAACGAGTGGTGGAAATTCCTACTAGTATGGTGATTAAAGCACCAAAGGCTCTGATTAATAAGATTGAAGAAGAATTGAACCGAACATCAGGTGAAAAATAACAAAGGAGGAAGACTATGTTAAAGAAACTAGAAATTAAGAAACATGCCCTAACAGCTATTTCCTATATGTTGCCAATTGTCGTGACGGCTGGTTTGTTGATTGCTATTGGCAATTTAACCGGTGGAAATGTCATTGACAATTATAAAGGGGCCTATAGCTTGCCTGATACACTTGTTTCTCTCGGTGTTTTAGGAATGGGATTGTTGTCACCAGTCATAGCTGGCGCAATTGCTTATTCGATTGCCGATCGACCAGGGATTGGCCCAGGTCTGTTTATGGGGCTCATCGCTAATTCAATTGGCGCTGGCTTTTTAGGTGGCATGTTAGGAGGGTATCTAGTTGGCTATTTTGTCAAATGGCTGCGATTTAACTTAAAGGTGCCAAAGTGGGCTGAAGGATTAATGCCAATGATGATCCTGCCATTACTTTCAACAGTGATTATTGGTTTATTAATGTATTTCGTAGTGGGGGTGCCGATCGTTTGGGCCACAGAAAGCATGACGACTTTTTTATTAGGCATGCAAAGCAGTACGAAATTTGTGTTTGGGGCAGTTTTAGGAGGAATGGCTGCCTTTGATTTTGGGGGACCAGTTAATAAAGTGGCCTCTCTCTTCGCTGATGGCCTCTTACTTGAGGGGGTCTATGAGCCGGAAGCTGTTAAAATACTGGCTTCCATGGTCCCACCCTTTGGGGTCACTCTCTCATTGGTGATTTCCAAGCTAATTAACAAACCCAAGTACTCAGAGACAGAGATTGAAAACATTAAAGTCGCTTTTCCCATGGGGATTGCCATGATTACGGAAGGGGTCATTCCCATTGCAGCCGTCGACCCGATTCGGGTTATCATTGCTTGTACCACCGGTGCGGCCGTCGGCGGTGGGTTCAGCATGTTGTGGGGTGTTGGGTCACCAGTTCCTTCAGGTGGCATGTTTATTGTGCCAGCCATGAATAAGCCGTTGATGTTTTGCTTGGCATTGCTGATTGGGACCGTGGTGACGGCTTTGCTGCTGGTTGTACTGAAAAAAGCTCCACAAGCAACCGTTGTAGAGGTAGAAGAGGAAGCCATTGATTTGGATGCCATTACCTTATCATAAAGGAGGACACGAGATGTACGTCTCAATGAAAGGCATGCTTCAGCGTGCCAATCAAGGTAATTATGCTGTTATGGCCATTAATTGTTTTAACTTGGAAAGTGCCAAAGCAGCCATTGATGCTGCTCAAGAATTAAGAGCGCCGATTATTATCGACTTGTTACAGGATCACTTGGCTTATCACTTTGACAGTGTTATTTTAACTGAGCCAATCATCAAATTGGCACAGGCAGCTAGTGTTGAAGTGGCGATTAATTTGGATCATGGGCAAAATATGGCGGGAGTCAAGCAGTGTTTATATCATGGCTTTCGCAGTGTGATGGTCGATGGATCGGCCTATCCCATTGAGGAAAATATCGCTATGACGAAAGAAATGGTCGCCTTTGCTCAGACCTTTGATGCCAGTGTGGAAGCAGAGGTCGGAGGGATTGGTTCGGTAACTAGTCAGACAGATGCCGAGATGTTTACTGATCCGAAATTAGCCATTCGATTTGCCAAAGAAACGGGAATCGACGCCTTGGCCATTTCTTACGGTTCTAGCCATGGCAATTACCCTGGAGGTTTTTATCCCGACTTTCACTTTGACTTGTTAGATGAAATCAAAGCAGGGACTGAGATGCCGCTGGTTTTACATGGTGGCTCTGGTTGTGGTGCCGCCAATATAAAAACCTCCGTATCCAAAGGGATTAATAAAATTAACGTAGGGGCTGATTTTATGAAAGCTCAGCGTGAATCAATTGCCTTCAACTTAACAAGGGAACCAACCATGGATTACGTAGAGCTAATTCATGAGACAATCGCAGCCGGTAAAAAGGTCGTAAAAGCCTACATCGAGCTGGCTGGTTCTATAGGGAAATCACAATAATCACGCGAAAACGCGGAAAAGAGGAAATGAAATGTTAGTCAATATGAGTCAATTATTAGCAGTTGCCAAAGAAAATAAGTTTGCAGTTGGGGCCTTTAATGTAGCCGATAGTAATTTTTTAAGGGTGGTTGTAGAAGCTGCCGAAGAAAATAATTCTCCGGCTATTATTGCGGTTCACCCAACAGAATTGGCTTTTGTTAAAGATGATTTTTTCCAATATGTCTTAACCCGTATTAAAAGTAGTCATGTGCCCTTTGTCTTGCACATGGACCACGGAGATAATCTAGACAGTATTATGCGGGCCGTTCACTGTGGTTTTAGCTCTGTGATGATTGATGGCTCGTTACTGAGTTTTGAGGAAAACATTCAAACCACTAAAGAAGTGGTTGATGTCTGTCAACTTTTGGATATCTCCGTTGAAGGGGAATTAGGGACGATTGGCAATACAGGGACCACCATTGAAGGTGGTGTCTCAAAAGTAATTTATACCAATCCAGCAGATGCCAGAGAGTTTATTGAACGAACGGGAGTTGATACCTTAGCGATTGCCATTGGTACAGCTCATGGGATTTATCCAAAAGAGGTCACGCCTGAGCTGAAAATCGAGGTTTTGGAGGAAATTGAGCAATTAGTGGACATTCCTTTAGTTTTACATGGTGGCTCTTCAAACCCAGATAAAGAAATCGCCCGAGCAGTCGGAATTGGCATTCAAAAAGTCAATATTTCATCGGATTATAAATACGCATTTTACAAGAAATGCCGGGAAATACTAGCCACAACGGAGCTATGGGACCCGAATGCGATTTATCCTGAGTGTATCGAAGAGGCCAAAAAGGTGGTCACCGATAAGATGGGGTTGTTTAATTCCATTGGCAAGGCGGAATTGTATAGGGACGTCAAACCTTGGAGAGGACAGTGGGCCTAAAGAGTAGATCAGTTGATGCGGTCTGATCCACGAGAATATCTAATGTAGGGGAATAGAACCTGTAATCTTGAGTAACTCTCAAGGTTATAGGTTCTATTATTTGAAGCTAAAAGTGCACTTGTATGTATAAACATTATCCAATATATTAGTCATAGAGTCATTTATTGTTCAGAATAGAATTAGTACTCAAATTAACATTGACGGAGATCGTCAGACGCATGATGCTAATAGATATTTCTGTGGCAAAAAAGGATCGTATGATACTGTTCTAAAAAATACGGAAGGTTTGCGTAATAAAAAAATTTTGGGTGCCAGAGGAACGATAACTCCTCATCAATTTGATTTAGTGTACTTAAACGATTTTTTACATTCCAAAGATTTTGCTAATGTAGTACTGTCACCAGCCTTAAATTTGTTGTCAGATAATGATTACCATGCAATGGCTGAAGCTTATATAAATTTCTTTTTAGAATGTGAAAACCGAATCAAGAAAGGCAAAGTTGAGGAAATTAGAAATAATCAAGTATTTATGAGTCAATTAAGTGCCATACACAGAGCTAATGTTAGGAATAAGGTTTGTGGTGCGGCAAGTAATCTATATGCGATTGATATTAATGGAGATATTTATCCTTGCCAACGGTTTGTAGGCAATAAAGAAATGTCATTAGGGAACGTATTTTATAATGATAACAAGCAAAAATATTTTTTAAAAAAATCAACTTTGGATAATTTTGAGAAATGTAAAACTTGTTGGATAAGGAATCTTTGCGTTGGTGGATGTCTTCATGACAACTATTCAATGACAGGAGATATGAATGCTCCCCACGACTTATATTGTAAGTACAAACAGAGTATTACGGAAGAAGCAATTAATATATACTTACGACTAAGTGACGAAGAAGTGATCGAATTTTTTGGGGAATAGACAAATAACATATATCAGGTTAATCACCTACAAGATTACTTATACAATCTTATTGGCAATCACAATATTTAAGAAAAATTTATTTACTGTTTTAGACGCATGAGGATTCAGCTTTGGCTGTTTAAAGGGAAAGTAACTTCTACAATAGCACCTCCTTTTTCACCATTCTTAAATGTAATTTTTCCTAAGTGAGCCTCAATGATTTGCCAAACTAAACGAAGTCCAAAGCCATGGGCCGTTTCGCCATTAGAAAGATACTTGTTATTAGAAAAATAGTTTGCGTTAAACTGATCAAGTTGCTTGTCAGAAAAACCGCATCCGTCATCTAAAATGACATACTTAAAATGGGTACTAGTTAAGTTAACAGAAACATGAATTTGACATCCATTTGGATTATGTAGCACACAATTGTAGAGTAAATTATGAAGCATGCGCCCAATTAGTGAGGCATCACCTAAAAATGACAAGGTATCTAAATTAGCTGAAGCGTGGAAATCCATAGAATAATCTTCTGACAAGCCATTGTTTAATAAATCGCTGATTACTTGTCTTGCTAATTCTATGGGATAAAGAGAAACCAGCCTTACAGGTTGTTTTGAGTCATCTAATTTAGATGATAAATTGAGATCTGTAATTAATTGTCCTTGGTTTTCAATTGGAGCTACTTTTATTCAATAAGGCTAACGAGTTTGCATTAAACGGGAAATAAAAATAATGGAGGAGTTAATTATGAAAGAAAAAAAAAAACAAGAAGCAATAAAGAGTATGAAGATTTTAGGTATGCTTCCACAAATGATAGATAATTTTATTAAAGAAGGTAAAGTAGTCGCTTCAATCAGCGGTCAAGCGGTTTTGGCTTGATAGCTGATTGAAACTCTGCAACACTCCAGAGTGTAATTTTCGAAAAATCTCTCTAAAAATGTGTCTCAAATATTGACCTCATTCCATAAAAATTAACTGTAAAAAAATATATCCAATGTAAATTATTAATTTTCGTGATATAATGATAGTAAATAATCGGAGGTGACTACACTATGGATTTTAAAATCACAAATAAAGAGAAAGAAGTTTTAAAAATTTTTTGGCACGCCCAAAAACCTCTATCTGTCTCTGATGTTGTTGATATTGGAACAAAGCTAAGTAAAAATACAATCCCTATAGTTGTCAAAAATCTTTATAAAAAGAAATATCTTGAAGTGGATCACATTGAACAAAAAAAGAAAGCTTTGGCAAGAGTCTATACCCCAACCATAAGTGAAGAGCAATTTATTATTAATGATTTATCTGAAGAATCCATTCGGAATCTCTTCAGTGCTTTTATTGAAAATAATAATGAGATAGAAGAATTAGAAGAAATAAAAAATCTCATAAACCAACGAAAAAATGAACTTAAAGGAGACTAGTTCATATGAATCTAACTTTTTCTTCTGTGTTAATTTCTCTGTTGGCAGCATCAATGGTCATTATTATAATAATGATTTATTTGAGAGTAGAAGAAAGTAATAATTGGTTCAAAGTAAAGTATATATTTTTTATTGTATTATTTGTTATTGCCAGATTATTAATCCCTGTAGAATTACCAATAACATATACACTAAAATCAAAAGTTGTTTTACCATCGCTATTTTTTTTATTGAGAAAAGAAGTCTTTATCATATTCTCGCAATCGATTACCGTTGCTAATTTTATTGTTATCATTTGTTTTTTAATAGCCCTACTTAAAATTATGAAACTAGTCCGACGATATAACAAATTGAAAAAAATTATGTATAAAAATTTAACTAGCTATGATGAGCTGAAACCTTACATAGATGAAACTAAAAATGTACATGTAGCATCCACACCAGCTATTTTTTCTCCTGTTACAATCGGAATAATTAGCCCCCATATTCTAATACCTCATGGCAGGTATACGGCAGAAGAATTGCGCTTTATTATTTCACATGAACTTCAGCATGTAAAAAATAGAGACAACATGTTGAAATTAGTTATAGAAATAATAGTTTGCTTTTATTGGTGGTTCCCGTTAATTTATTTTTTCAGAGGGGCTGTAAATATTCTTATTGAACTCCGAGTAGATTCGCAAGTCACTAATAATATGGAACCTGAAGACGTTTTGTCATATCTGGCGGCGCTTGTTAGCGTCAAAGAGAAAGCTTTATTTATTAACAAAAATATTGACCCTCTCTTTTCAAATTTCACTTACTATGAAAATAAATTACTACTAAGAAGGTCAAAAAGATTATTGAGTGGGAACATTAGTAATCAATTTCAATTCTTTATTTTTCCAATCATTTGTTGCTTACTACTTGTCCCTTTTGTTATTGTAGAACCTTACAAAGCGGACGAAAGCATTTCCTCAGACACTTTTTTTATCGACAAAGAAGTTGATAACTATATATTGAAGGATAAAGATAATATATTTCACTTAATAATATCAGGCAAAGATGTAGGTCAGATTGATGACCCTCATGATATATCTGTTAAGAAGTTAAAAATAATTGAAGAAAGGTGAGAATAGTCATGAAGAGCAAATTTTTATTAATGGTAATTTTGGGAACTGTATTGCCATTTAACTCGGGTGTTTTGGCAGTAGAAAAAGGTGACAAACTAGAGCCTAATTCCCCTCTTATCGAAAGAGCTAAGATAGTTGAATGGCGATTTAAAACCGTTGATGGTAAGGTCTACAAAAGGTTATTTGATTACACTAATCAAAAATGGATTGGCGATTGGTTAAAAGTTTAATTGTGTTTTCAATATCGAAAAAGAAAGTGGTGAGAATATGAGCTCAAGCATGCGTCCTAAGTCCAAAATACTGATATTTATTACCTGCTTATTAGTAGTACCTTTGAGCATCTTCTTAAATAGAGAAGAACCTGTAATTAATTTGCTACAAAATTTTTTTATTCCCATTCTTTGTATTTATATAGTTTTGTTTTTTCGAAATAAAAACAAAAAACTCTTTAATTTAGTTTTTGTAATCGGAACTATCTGGTTCATATATTTGTGTCTGTATTATCTGTTCGGTTTATTTAATCGTCATTGGTAAAATTTGACCAAAGGACTCAAAACTGACTCTCCTCTGCGTAATTAATTTACGAATTGCTCTCTTTGAAGGTAATTATATAAAGCGGAGAGTCTTAACTAGTGAAAACGCATTCGTTATAACATAATTTGTAGTGGGAGATTGATAAACTGAACTAACCACCAACTATTGTAGAGAGAAGGTTGCATTTTTCCCCATAAAAATAAGTCATAATCAGAAAATGGTCTGATTATGACTTATTTTATTTACTATAATTTTTGAATTTTGGCTTGCGATGTTGAACCTATACTTGAAATTGGAAATTCTTCAGTAAGAGTCATACGTACCCCACCCTTAGATGAGCCCACATCAATCCATCTTTTCATGTCGTTGCTGCCAGAACTGCATCTGTCTGCAAAGACACTTGAGGCCATGAAACCAAGAATCGCGCCTGCTAGTCCACCAAGAACTGCTCCACCTACCACACCGTTAGCTTTCAATAATGTTGCTGTTGTAGCCATTTCGGATCTAAGTGTACTCATTCCGCTCTTAGTAGTGGCAAGAAAATTAGCTCCACCATTTACAAGTTTTGACTGATAGGCAGCTGCTCGGTTTACGTAAACTGTGGTCTCGGCACCATCATATTTTGCCAAGAGTGCTGCAGTTTCTTCTTGTGAAAGAATCGGATCTCCATTCAATGCTTTCAAAGAGCGTTGCCCCTTAAGTTTTATTAAAGCTAACTCTTGTTCAAGTTGTTTCATTTTTTCATTTTTTACGATGACTACTTCAGATTTACTCGAAGCAACTTCTTCAGCTTGAATAGTATTACCAAAAGAGACTAAAGGTGAAACAAACAGGATAAACGACGCAACAACACAAACTAACTTTGACTTTTTAAACATATGACTCACTCCTATCTATTTGATAAATTAACTATATCATTAAATATATCGAATGTAAATAATTATTTTCGATATATTTAATTGTTACGAAAGTGGCTTCTATCGTGAATTGGACTTGGTAAATGAAGAATTTGTTATTGTAATTTATCACAAAGATGCGATTGAATTATTCACAAAAGAGGAGTATAAAGTCATAAACAAAGGCAAATAAAAATGGTATGCTATTCATTGACAAACGAAAAAGGGGAATCATTCAATGGATACTTTGACAGAAAACATAGAATTACTACAAAGGCTGCGCAAGGAAATAGATCGATTGGGGATTAGTGAATCGCCATCGAAAACCGACTACGACAAGAATAGAGATAAGAAACTGTCTCCGCCGTCAACTACTGTTATGGCAAGAACTGACTTAACATGGAGTCAAATCATGCAACTTATAGGGGTGAGATATGATGGACAAGTTCTCTTGAAAGATAGAGAGTATACATCGGACGACTTCCCAGACATGACTCAAGACGAGAAGATTGATTATTTTGCAGAGAAGGTCAGACACATTGGTTTAACACTTAATGGTTGGTACAGAGTTTTAAACATCGTAGATGAAGGGGCTATGGCTAATAAGTCTTCTGCAAGTAAAAGGGATAAGTATGTTGATCCAGGCTTCAAGGAAATGGACAAGGGTGAGCAACTGGAATACTTGTTGAAATACATCGATGAAAATAAAATCACCAATACAACAGAATACAACAAGCGGAGAGACAAAGAGAAAACTCCGTCAATGACGTTTATAGTAACAAATCTAGGTGGATGGAAGAACATCAGGAGTGAATACAAACTAAAATATGGAAGGGAGCTTGGATAGTTTTTATGAGCTTTAAAAGGGATGGTGTACGTGAATAAGAAGGTGAACGAAGTAGTGCAAGGAGGAATTTATATTGCAAACTTTGGTGATAGGACTGGAAATGTAAAAGCTGGAATAAGACCAGTCCTAATCGTATCAACAAATAAGAATAACGCATATAGCAACGTGGTTTTGGTAGCGCCAATTACAACATTAAAGGAGAAACATAAGAAGAAGAGTTATTATTCGGATATTGTTCTGGAGAAGACAGAGAGGAATAAACTAAAGGCAGTGTCGGTAGTGCAATGTGGAGAGATTCAAACATTAGACAAAGAAAGTGTATTATACAAGATTGGATCATTAGATGAGTTTAAGAAAGAGGAGGTCAATAAGGCGTTGCTATCCTCACCATCTGGATAGAGGAGACACATTCTGGCACTACATATCTTGGTTCTGAAGATTTTTCAATTTGGAGTCTGCTAGAAGAGCAAAAAGAGCAGAAATTAATTCAAAAAGCGATATCGTTTGCAGTATATGGAGTCGCTAGTCTAATTGGATTAGTTGGAATTATTAATGCATTTACCACGATTACAAATAATTTGTATTTACATAAACGAGATTATGCTTTATTAAGATCTGTTGGTTTGACACCATCGGGAGTAAATCAATTGTTGCTACTGGAAGGTTTGTCATTTGTTATTAAACCATTTGTGATTAGCTTGCCAGTCATTATGTTAATTTGCTGGTTTATGCTCAACCTAACATTGATAAGTTGGAGAGAATTTTTGTCAGCTCTTAAACTGGGTCCAATTTTACTTTATAGTGGAGGTGTGATTGCTTCAATTTTAATTGCTTACTGGCAGTCAGCCAAAATAGTGAAAAACGGAAATATTATCGAAGTCATAAAAAATGAGATAGTTTAACCCAATCAAGTGATGCAGTTATATGTCCCTTAACTTTAGGTCACTCTTTATGATAGCTGACCATTTCTCTTACGCAGAAAGGATACCTTTTTTGAATTAGTTTAGAAAATGCTAGCATGGTTTTAATGCAACCTGTTTCGTCAGATTAACAGTCGAAACAGGTGCAACAGTATTTAATCCTAAGGCGTAAAATTATAAGGATTGGTTTTAGTTGTGCTAATATTATCCCTAATTTTTTTGATTGATTCGATATTTTGATCATAGTTGTGATGCATGACATTGGTATACAAGATATCCATAACAGTTAAATAACTGATGCGTGAAGCCAAGGATTCGGTTCTAAACAAGGTTTCTTCCGTTAGAACGATAATCGCCTGATCTGCCAAACTCACCAGCTCCGAGCCACTATTGCCTGTTAACGCAATAATTTTAGCAGGTGTTTTTTTTATTTGGCGAGCCAAATTAACCGATTCTTTCGTTTGTCCAGAATGAGAAAAAATAAAAACACAATCCTCGCTAGTCAGTTTAGTGGCAAATCCTAGCTGCATGTGATAATCAAAAATATAGTTACACCGATAATTAGTCCGAATAAACTTATGAAAACTGTCAAAGGCCACAATGGATGAGCCGCCAAGGCCAAAAAAGTGTAAGGTTTTGGCTGAATAAATAATGGATAAGACCTTACTAAGTAATTCCTCTGTCAAAAAGTGAATCGCATTGTTCAAGGAATAGATATTGGATTGCAAGACTTTTTTGGCGATATCGATGCTAGAGTCGTCAGGATTAATATCATCTGCACCGGTCATGGAATTTAAATTGTGAAAAGTCGGTTGATAACTAAAATTGTGAGCGATATCAATTTTAAAATCCTGAAACCCACTGTAACCAATCTTTTTGACGAACTGATAGATGGAAGATTGAGAGACATGACTATCATTAGCCATTTCTTCTAGGGTTTTTCGTGATAGAACTTCATCTGAATGGACAAAGTAATCCGCGATTTTTTGTTCGGTCTCGCTTAATTTGCCTTTTTTTAATCTGATTCGTTGATCTAAATAATGGTTTTTCATTGGAACCTCCTTTTGGACATGGCGAGTCCTTTTTATTTGTTTGGAAAAAGGCTTACAAAAAATGGTAAACAGGGAATACTCATTGATAACGACTTAATCATCAAAGGTGAAAGGTCCATAAGTCAAAAAGAGACTCATTTGACTTATCCATCATTATAAAGAAAGAAATCAAAAAAAACAATTTTTAATTTATAAGAGAGAGAAAAAAATAAATTTAGTGGTCACTCTTGAAAATAAAAAGCAAATCGGACTAGGAGTGTCAGTTGGCATAAAAGGGCGTCACCCCATGTTGCGATACTTTTTATCCCTTTGGGTTCATTAATTGAACGAGGGGGATAGAGCTCAAATTTTTGTGGCAAGAGGGAACGTCAATAAAGAGGATTAGGTAGGACCTGAATAAAGACCGGATACAAAGGGATCTGACCTGTCTGAAACATGACTGGTGGTAGCATCTTTAAAGTAAATGTGACTCAAGCTGTCAAAGTAAAAGGGAGAATGGCAAGTCAGTTGAGGCGAGAGAGACGTTAATGAGAAGGGCTAACTAACAAATGAGGTCATCTTCTTTCCTTAAATTAACGAACGATATAGATGAAAGTGTTAGACATGAGAGATTCTGCTAATTGCGGTGTTTTCATGGCTTTTCAGGTTGGAATGATGACGTTTTCAGGTTGGGTTTATGTGATCGTTTTATCGTAATAATAAAAAATATTTTTTATTATGATAAAGACTTTACATAATTTTTTTTATGTCGTAGTATTTAGGTATCGACAGAGGCAAGTTGATAAGAGGAGGTAACGGAATCGATAAACAGGAAGGAGATGAAAACGGTTAACTTAGGGTGAAGGATGTAAGAGGAAAGGAGTTTAGTGATGACGACCTATCGTATTGCAATAGTCAATTCCAGTAGTTTTGGGAAAGTTTTTCCCGATCACATGAGACGGTTAAAACAGTTAGGCGAAGTCAGTCATATGTCAGTGGAGGGGGATCTACCAGGCAGAGAGTTAGCAGAAAGACTTCAAGGATACAACATAATTATTGCCAGCGTAACCCCCTTTTTTACTCAGGAATTTTTTGATTATAAAGATGAGCTGAGACTGATTTCCCGTCATGGTATCGGCTACAATAATATTGATCTAGAAGCAGCCAAAAAGCACCAGACGATTGTCTCAATTATTCCAGCACTGGTGGAACGGGACGCAGTAGCCGAAAATAATGTCACTAACTTAATGGCCATTTTACGGCGAACAGCCGAAGCCAATCAAAGTGTCAGAGACGATAACTGGGAGGAACGTGCCCAGTTTGTTGGACGAACCTTATTTAACAAAACCGTCGGCGTCATTGGGGTGGGAAATACTGGCAGTGGTGTGGTAGAAATTGTTCGTAACGGTTTTCGGTGTGAGGTTCTGGCGTATGATCCCTATAAATCGGCCCTTCATATCCAAAGCTATGGAGCCAAGAAAGTGACATTAGATGAGTTACTTGAAACGTCAGATGTGATTTGTTTATGTGCCAATCTGACAGAGTCTAATTATCATATGATTTCACACAACGAAATTGCTAAGATGAAGGATCATGTCTACATAACCAACAGCGCCCGCGGTGCCTTAGTTGATGAAGAGGCGATTGTAACCGGTTTAAAGAACGGCAAAATTGCTGGCTTTGCCACAGACGTCCTTGAGGAAGAGCCGGGTCGAAAAGACCATCCTTATCTCTCAATGGAAAATGTGGTCATGACTCCCCATACGTCAGCTTATACCATGGAATGTCTGGCAGACATGGGGGAAAAATGTGTGCAGGATGTGGAGGATATGGTCAAGGGACAATTACCGGAACGAGCGGTTCAGCCCACTAGTCATTATATTCCAGCAAAAGGGAGGTAAACGGATGTTAACAGAATTGAAAGTCAAAGTAGGACCACAATTTTATCTCTACTCCCAAGGAGCAATCGATGAGGTACCGAACCTATTAGCAGAATATGCTGCAGGTCATATTTTAGTTGTTCATGGGGGCGTTTCCTGGGAAAAGGCTCAACCCTTTATGGGATTTCTCGAAGATCAGCAGTATCAGGTAACCTATCATCGATACACAGGAGAATGCAGTTATGTGGGTGCCGAATTAATCGCAGAAGTGGTTAAAGCAACTAATAGTGATTTCATTATTGGCGTCGGTGGCGGTAAATTAGCTGATTTAGTTGGTTATGCGGCTCACCTTGTCAATCTAAATTTTGGTGTGATTCCAACATTGGCCAGTAATTGTGCCCCTTGGACGCCACTTTCAGTGATGTACAAGGAGAATGGTCAAGCCGAAGGAAAGACGGAACACTTTTTAAGACAGGCAGCCTTTATGGTAAGCGATCCAAACTTAGTCATTGATGCTCCGGTTGACTATTTTATTGCAGGTTTAGCGGATACCTTGGCCAAGTGGTATGAATCCGATGCGATTTTGCAACAGCCCCATTTGAAAGGGTCTCCATTTTTGGCATTAGCCAGAGAAACCGCAGTTCTTTGTAAAGAAGCGATTATGACGGATTCTGCGAAAGCGATTGCCGACATGAAGCAAGGCCACATCTCCGCTGAATTCAACCGTTTGTCAGAAATTATTTTTGCAGTGGCAGGAATGGTGGGGGGATTAGGAGACAAATATGCCAGAAATGCGGCCGCTCATGCGATTCATGATGCCATCAGTAAGTATATTCCTGAGAGTCATCAGTTTTTACACGGTGAAAAAGTGGCTTATGGCATCTTTTATCAATTAGCCTTGGAGGGTAAGTGGGCAGTGATTGATGAGTTGCGGCCATTTTACCAGGAGTTGTCCTTACCCCAGTCCTTGCATCAGATGGGGATTTACCCCAAGGATCAGACCGTGATTGACGCGATCATCACGTTTATAGAGTCAAAAGAAAAAGTTCATCTTATTCCCATTGTCATCACTGAGGAAACCTTGCGACAGTCGCTTGATCAGTTGGAAGACTATATCGGGAAGGGATAGAAGGAGGACATATGGAAACATTAAGTGTCATGCAAAGTTTTTTAATCGCCCTGTGGACAGCGGCGGTTATGTCGAGATGGCTTGGAGGAGGCGCAACCTTAACCTTGCGTTTCTCGCCATTAATGACCGGGTTGATTGTTGGGATTGTGATGGGTGATGTGCCTCAAGCGATGATCGTAACCGCGGCCTTGCAAATGATTTATATGGGCGTCTTTTCACCTGGCGGATCCATGCCAGCAGAGCCTTCCATCGCAGCCGCAATTGCCGTCCCTGTGGCGTTAATGGGCAATTTGGCACCAGAAGCCGCAATCGCCGTGGCAGTACCAGTTGGGTTATTAGGTAGCTATTTATATCAATTCAGATTTTTTATCAACACCTTTTTAGGAAAGTATACAGATAAAGCAGTGGAAGAGCTTAATGGGAAAGCCATTAGCCGTTCAGTGATCACTTATCCGACCATCGCTTCATTTGTTTTATTTGTTCCCTTGGTGTTTATCGCCTTATACTTTGGGGCACCTGTAATTGCCGATGTGATTACGGCCTTAGAGGGAACGGTGGTGATTCACGTTCTAGAAGTAGTCGGTGGTGGACTTGCTGCAATCGGAATTGCCACAACCGTGTATGTCATTGGTCGTAAAGATTATATGGTATTCTTCTTTCTGGCATATTTCATGAGCATTGTCTTTAAATCACTAGATGTGACCATGGTAACCTACGCGATCTTTGGTGTGATTATTGCCTTGATTTTTGTTCAGGCAACAAAAGGCAAGCAAGTCGTCAAAGAGACTGCCGGTGGCACATTTGATGATGAAGATGATTACGATGACGGATTTTAAGAAAGAGGAGGCGAAACTAATGACAAAACAAACAAATCTGGCACCAGAAGAAATTACCAAAAAAGATGTGACTAAAACCTATCTGCGATGGCATTTTGCCAATGAGATTCCCCATTCATTCGAACGCTATTTGGCCCCATCCTTGCTTTATGCCATGATGCCGATATTGAAAAAATTATACAAAGAGGACGACGCCTTAAAAGCCGCTTATAAACGGCAATTGCTGTTCTTTAACACTCAATTAAGTTGGGGTGGCGGAGTGATTACTGGCTTGATGTCTTCCATGGAGCAACAGCGTGCTCAAGAAGAATACGAAGAAACTGATATTTTAATGCAAGATGATTTAATGTATAACACAAAAGCTGGATTGATGGGCGCCTTAGCTGGAATTGGTGATGCCATCGATTCAGGAACGGTTCAATACATCTTTATTGCCATTGCCGTCCCTTGGGCCGAACAAGGCAGTGCTTTAGGCGCGTTGTTCCCATTTGTGGCTTTTGCCTTGTACCAAGTCCTGTTAGGCGTCTTCTTTGCTCGCCAAGCCTTTTCTATGGGACGTAATGCCACCGGCTTGATGCAAAGTTCAGGCGTTCAAAATGCGATCGAAACCTTATCCGTTCTCGGACTCTTTATGATGGGAATTCTGGCAGGAAATTATGTGAAAGTATCCTCGGCCCTGCAGTTTAAAATTTCAGGTCGCGAGTTTGTGATACAGGAGATATTGGATCAGATTGTGCCTGGTCTCTTGCCTTTAGCCGTCGTCATGGGTGTCTACTGGTTCTATACCAAAAAAGGCTTAAAAGTTACCCAAGCCCTGTTGTGGTTAACAGGCATCTTGATCGTTTTAGCAACAATTGGCATCTTATAGAAAAGGAAGTGAAAGTATCATGGGAGAAATTAATTTAGCACGAGTGGATGAGCGTTTAATTCACGGTCAAGTCATGATGACCTTGTCACAAAAAAGCGGGGTAAACTCGATCTTTGTCGTCGATGAAGTTGTGGCCAAAGATCCATTTATGCGAGACTTATACAAAAGTGCTGGTGGACGAACAGGGCAAAAAACAATTGTCATTACACCAGATAAAGCCAAATTTTATTGGGATGAATTTAAGTTTAAAGAGTACAATTGTATTTTAATCGCTAAGACAGTGAGTGTCATCTATGACTTAGTGAGTCACGGTGTGCCAATGAAGGAATTAAACATCGGCGGTATCGCTCAAAAGGATCCGGAAAAAGATGTATTGGTAACCAAATCGGTTTATCTGAACAAAGCAGATGCTGAAAAGCTAAAAGAAATGAATGAAACCTATGGCGTGGAAAACATCTATTTTCAAGCGACACCTTCTGCACCAAAATCCACATTAAAAGACGTGTTAACCAAGTTCGGGTTATAGCAGATATGAATCTGTAACTAGGAATTGTATCAATCACTCATGGTCAAATCAGAGCTATCAGTAGGAGGTAAGTCAATTGGATCAAGATCGCTTAAAAGATTGGACATTTCGGTATCAAGCTATCTACCCTGTGCGACGGACGAATAAGCAGAAACAGCGTTTTCTGTCAGCCTTAGCTGCTGACATTATCAAGATGCGTCAAGATATCAGTATCATTGAATACAAACAACATAAAAAGTACGTGTCAAGTAATCTTTATGTAGGTGATATCGAAAAGGCTGATCAGATCATTTGTACCTACTACGATACACCTCCTCAAAGTATTGGGGCCTATGAGTTATTTAATCGGGAGAAACAACGTCAATCGACCATGGCCTTTATGTTAATCAGTGTGACGCTTAGTTTACTGATTGGTTTAGGGGGAACCTGGCTATATATGAGCAACAGCCATCAAGCCTTTAAGTTAAGTTCAATCAGTACCTTAGCGGCAATGGTGGGATATGGTCTTTATTTTTACTTGTTAAGTAAGGTCGCTAAGGGATTGTCTACTAGAAGGACCCTTGTGCGGAATACCTCATCTGTTTTGGCCCTGTTGTGTCTGATGGCCCAAGTTGATCAACCCAAAATAGCCTATGCCTTTATTGACGAGGGCTGTTTCGGTGAACGAGGGTTAGAAGCGATGAAACAGTCATGTAAGAAGTCGGCTCAGATCTATCTATTGGATTGCGTAGGAGCAGAGACACCACTCCATGTTAGGGGACCCGCTCTGCCAAAAGAGTTAGCAGAGGTCAATGTTCACCAGTCAAAGGGTCCCATTACGACTATTTTTGGTGCAAAGGTGAGACCAACGGCTCAAGGCAATCAGTATTATCTTGAACCCACAGATTTAAAAAAGATGTCAACAGACAATCTGGCTACCTTGATTAAATTATTTACGTAAGAACAGGATCGAAGGTATCGTCTCAGATGGTTAAGGGTTATTCGAATGAAGTAAAGGTAACACTTATTAACGGAAAAGGAGAACAACTTATGCTAGGAATCGTTATCGCAACCCACGGAACCCTTAGTGACGGCTTAAAAGATGCTGCCCAGGTTATTATGGGCAGCACCAGTAATATCGTCACAGTTAACTTGACTCAAGGTCAGGATATTCAAACCTTTGGAAAGGAAATTAAAGCAGGGATTCAGGAAGTAAATCAGGAAGATGGCGTCATTGTCTTAGTCGATCTGATTAGTGCCAGTCCTTATAATCAAAGTTTACTGGTTGTGAGTGAACTGGAACCGCCTTTACAAGATCAGGTGTATGTCATCGGTGGGGCTAATCTGCCCACCTTATTGGAAACCATCAATCATCAACTACTTGGAACAGAGGTTGAACGAGCTGCCGACGGGATTGTTGCCCAAGGCGTTGACAGTGTCAGTAGTTGGCATTTATCAATGCATGCAGCAGATGACGAAGATGATTTTTAAGCCTTAAATGGATGGTGATTCTGACGATCAGCTAGTGAAACGATCTGTCTGATTAGTTAAGACAGTGTCGATAGTAACTAGCTGGTTCTATGATGATCAGCCTTATAGGCGGACTGAAGACAGTAGATGTTTATGGGGCAATAAAAACTAACAGTAAAGGATGGGTCAACATGAAGTGGGGATTTAGATGGTACGGCCAGGGAGATTCAATCCCATTAACACATGTTAAACAAATACCTGGTATTAAAGGTGTAGTTGGAACCTTATTAAATAAACTACCAGGGGATGTATGGGAAGTAGCTGAGATTCAAGCCTTAAAAGAATCAGTCGAGTCAGGTGGTTTAGAACTCCTAGGCATCGAAAGTGTGGCAATTCATGACGCCATTAAAGCGGGAACACCAGAAAGAGATCGCTATATCGAGCATTATAGACAAACAATTCGCAATCTCTCAGCCTGTGGGGTTAACTTAATTTGTTACAGCTTTAAACCGATTTTTGGTTGGGCCAAAACAACATTAGCTCATGAAAATTCAGATGGTAGCTTTTCACTGTTGTACGATCAGTCAGTGGTTGACAACATGGAAGCCAGCGACATGTTTAAACTGATTCACAGTCAGTCAAAAGGGTTCAGTTTACCCGGCTGGGAAGAAGAACGGCTGAAAAAATTTGATTCACTGGTTAACATTTACGAAGGGGTAACAGAAGATGATTTATTTGACAATCTACGCTATTTTTTAGAAAAAGTCATTCCAGTCTGCGAAGAGATGGATGTGAAGATGGCGATTCATCCTGATGATCCACCATGGGAAATCTTTGGCTTACCAAGAATCACTAAAAATCTATCAGACTTAGAAAAAATCATTAAGATCATCGATTCTCCTTATAACGGCATTACCTTTTGTACCGGTTCTTTAGGCGCTGACCCGAATAACGATTTAGTAGAGATGATTCAGGCTGTTGGGCACCGAATTAATTTTGTCCATTTTCGCAATGTGGGCTATTTGGGCGAAAAGAAATTTATTGAATCGGCTCATCTAAGTACGGAAGGGTCCTTGGATATGGCGGCTATTATGGCGGCTTTAATTGAGGCAGGGTTTGATGGTGTTATTCGTCCCGATCATGGTCGCACCATTTGGGGCGAAATATGTATGCCAGGTTACGGTCTATACGATCGGGCATTAGGTATTTCTTACCTTCAAGGACTTCACGAAGCCATAACGACTCTCAAAAAGTAATCAGCGAAGCCATCTGTTTGATTAGTGAATAGGATAAATAGAGTAAAGGAACGACGAATCACTCATTTGCTATGTGAAAAAAAGAACGAACTTAACCAAAGAAAGAGGTGTTAAGATGGAAAACCAACAGACAGTCTATGAGCTGGTGAAAAAGGCGAAATTATTGCCTCTCTATACCGCAACGGATTTAACGTGTTTACCAGTCTTGGAAGAGATTCTGGCGAGTCACCTACCATTGGTAGAAGTGACATTCCGCAGCCCGTTGGCTGGAGAAGCTATCCAACAATTAGCGGCATCCGGCCGGCTAACAGTTGGAGCAGGCACCGTCAGAACGTTAAAGGAAGCCAAAATTGCCGTGGCAAATGGCGCTAAATTCATTGTGTCACCAGCGATTGTCCCAGAGGTGATTGACTACTGTTTGGATCAAGGAATTCCGATTTTTCCGGGAACAGCAACACCGGGAGATATTCAGCGAGCGACAGCGTACGGCCTTACGATTGTCAAATTTTTTCCAGCCGACATTTATGGTGGCATCAAGGCGATTAAGGCTCTAAGCGGGCCGTTTTACGACGTTAGCTTCTTACCTACAGGTGGCATTGATGGGAGTAATGTTCTGGAATATTTGGCTCACGACCAAGTCATCGCAGTTGGTGGTTCCTTTATTATTTCTGAAGCTGCCTTAAAAGAAGATGAACAAGGGACGAGACAAGCCTTGGTTGAATTAGTTCAGCTAGTTAACAATTAATCATGAATACAGAAAGGAGTGTGGCAATGACTAAGGCAAAAATAGCAGGTGTGATTTTTGATATGGACGGGTGTTTAGTAGACACGGAGACCGTCTATAAAATTGCCTGGAAGCAAGCCTTTGAAAAATACGCTGTGGCCATCTCACCAGCTGTCATCGACTCTTGGGTAGGGTTAGGCTGGGACATCATCGCCAAAGAGATTGATCAGTTGACTCAAATCCCACAACTAACCCAGGCGATTCGTCAAGCCAGGGAACTTATATTTTTTCAAATGATGTCAGAAGGGCTAGTTAAGTTGATGCCTGGCGCATTGGACATGCTGGAATTCGTCACCAGCAAACAGTTGGTCGTTGGGCTAGCCTCTTCAACCTTTCAAGAAAAAGGTCAGCGTATTTTGGCTCATTTTGAACTGACAGCTTATTTCGATTTTATCGTTTTTGGAGATGAAGTGGCCCAACGCAAACCAGAGGCAGATATCTACCTTAAAGCCATTGAAAAATCAGGGGTGGCACCAGAAGAACTAATCGTGTTTGAAGATTCATTGACGGGGTGTGAAGCCGCTAAAAAAGCCGAGCTACAGACCATTTGGGTACCGGAAGCCATGGCGAAAATAAGTGAAAGCTATCCTGAGACAATCTGTCAGGTTGTGCCGTCAATGGCGAAAGGACAAAAAGTATTGGCAAGGATGTTGAAGGAATGAGTAGTGGGTAAAGCTGAGCAATCGGTTTTGCCCTTTTTGTGTGGTTCCAAAGATCGAGCTGAATTAATGGGCAGAAACCAGCTCGTATCTATGTCGTGAAAAATTAGACTTGCTATTTATCAGAAAAAGGCGCATGTTGTAACTAAGGAGTGTAGAAATGGCCTCAAGTAATCGAGACCCAAGTCTCATCTATCTCTTAAGTTAAAGATATCTGAAGTGTTCCGTTCACTTGTTTCACCACGATCTGTGCCGCTCAAGCGGAGCGCGACACAGGATGGAGAGTAAGATGCGAGATAGGGTAGAAACGAATCGCCAGCTTCACAGTTGGTTATCAGACAGTCATTTGTTAACATTAAAACATGAAAAGACCAAGAATTACACCTCATTTGAAACGGATGCTACGCCAATGTCAATGGAAGTTCCTACCAATAAAATAGTCGGCATTGGCAGATTCTATCGAGCGACCAACTGGTTAGACGTTTACAATGCCTATTTGGGGATTGGCGATAGCCAAATTAATTATTCTGATGAGAAATTTTCCCACTTAATCGAGTTAATCAATGACCAAGGACCGGCGGCTTTTGTGAGAATCGCCAATCGGGAAAACACCATTGAACCTATATTGGCTGTCTATAACGGCCAATTAGATGAATATTATGTTTATGGAAATGGCAGCCACCGAACATACTTAGCCAAACTACTAAATATTGAATGTATCACCTGCCAGGTGGATATTTACAGACCCGCCAATCTAATGGTAGAACCATAACGTAATCTACGATGGCCTAAATTAGTCGGAAAGGCTAGACAGTTCTAGTAAAATAGGATAAAGTTTAATAAATAACTACGATCGAAAGGGGTGATTCCGTGAATTTTTACGAATGGATAAAAATCATGATCCCACCATTTCCCAACAAAAGATGTTTTTTCCCAGCTAACTAATTAATTTAGGAGAATTTTTATGGAAAAAAACATCGAACAAACTCAAACAACACCGATTAATGTGGCTTTACTTGTCTGCCTTGTGGGCTTTCCGCAAATAAGCGAAACCATCTATACGCCATCTCTAACAGAGATTGCCAGCAGTTACCACATCACGCTAAATGTGGCTCAAATGACCTTAAGTATCTATTTCTTGGCCTTTGCCTTTGGGGTGTTCTTTTGGGGTATAAGTGCCGACTATTTTGGCCGTCGCAAAGCCATGACCAGTGGGATTTTTATTTACATTATAGGCTGTCTCCTTTGTCTGATTTCTAACAGTGTGGGGCTCCTCTTCCTTGGACGCTTTGTTCAAGCCTTCGGTGCGAGTACTGGCTCAGTTACCACCCAGACAATTTTACGAGATAATTATCAGGGAACCCAACGACACCAACTATTTGCGAAAATATCGGCGGCCTTGGCTTTTTCACCTGCCATCGGCCCCTTAGTTGGTGGTGTTATCGGTCAATATCAGGGCTTTCGAGGCGTCTTTTTGGCTCTAGTCCTAATGGGCCTAGCCTTACTCTTTTGGACCTTAAAAAGCCTGCCAGAGACAGGGAATGCCCGTTCTGTGAATTATGGACCACAACAAATCTTGACCATTGGTAAAAAAATGGTGAAGGATCCCTATACCATGGCCTTTGGTTTATTGATTGGGCTGTTTAATGGGCTTCTCTTTAGTTACCATGCAGAAGCCCCCGCCATCTTTATTGACACCTTTAAGGTTAGTCAAAGTCAATACGGATTGATGGGATGTGTCGTGGCTTCAGCTACTGTGTTGGGCGCTTGGCTCTCCAATCGAGGGCTCAAGCACCAATCGCCAGAGATCATGATCGAAAGAGGTATTTACCTGTCCCTAGTGGGCTGTTTAGCCTTGACGGTAGTGTCCTTAGCACCCCTTTTTAACCTTGCCTTGTACATCAGTGGAATCGGAGTGATCCTAGGGGGAATTGGCATGGCCCTGCCAAACTGTTTGAGCTTAGCCTTAACTAAATTTTCAGATACAGCAGGGACGGCAGGTGCTTTTTTAAGCCTGGGGTACTACGTAATTGTCAGTTTGTGTACCTTTTTAATTGGGATCTTCCATACAGGCTCCCTGCTGCTATTGCCGCTCTTTTGTTTAGGGTTATTGATACTATCACTGGTATGCATTAAATTAGCCAAACGAACAATCAGTCATAGCTAAAAGAGAATGACAAAATGTTTAAATAAACGAAATACCGCCACATCAAGGCCATTAAAACCTTGATGTGGCGGTATTTTTTCGATATCAGATAGCCTTCAACGATCGGCTGCCGAAAAGCATCCGTCAGTTAACCTAACGTTCTACCTTTAAAAATTAACACAGCTAAAAGGCCAACCATCGCCCCTATGGCACCACCTTGAACAAACATCAAAAACGTATAAAGTTTTCCTAAATCCTTTTTTTGAATGATGGGCAACACCATTGTCAAACCAAAACTAATGATGGATAACACAAATAATAACATTAACATAGCGCTCACGTCCTTATCTCATTATTTTAGACAGATTGAAAAAATGATGGCAGTTTTACTGGAAACAGCTAGGGAATAGTTTCTCAATCTGTTATAAGTTTATTGTAGCAAAAATAAGAGAGTCATTGCCGAAATTGCCTAAAAGGTAGCGGATTACCCCTAAACGGTTTGAGTTCTTTTTAGCCATTAGAGGAGCGTGTCAAGAGCGCTCTTTGATTTTTGCAAGAAAAGACTAATGGAGTGGAATTCAAGCTAGTGAATAGGAGAGCAGAGATGAATCGTGACAGAAGGGTTGAAACTGGGGGAGTAACTAATTATGGCAATAAAAAGGTAAAGCAGCGGTTATCATTAGTGTACCGAAATAGAAAGAAAATATGCGTTTAGGAATAACTGAATCAATTTCATCCGTCACTTTTTTTACGACCTTTCTGATTTAATTCTTGTGACCCAAACATTTCCCCATTATAGGTAAGCTGTTTCATTAGACTTTTATCGACATGTTGATAGCTTTTTTGGGTGTGACGCCATGATAATAAAATAGTGAAAAGATGTTTAGTTCAAAAAACATAGTTTTATTTATGTAAGTTGACGCTGAATTCTCTGTATTTTATAGGTTTAGTGATGAACGGCCTGTGGAATCTGTAATTGGTGATAAACCCTCATTTTTTCAAACCAAAAAGAAGGGTTGTTTTTTTGAAAAAAGAAATGATTTTGTTCTTAAATTGAGCTAATCTTATGACTGATCTCATTTTAGATTTAGAGTGGAATAAGGGAGGATATAGGTTTAACTTTTGGAAGAAAATGATTTGGTGACCAACATTAGGAGGAATAGGACATGAAAAAATTTAAATTAACGGTATTGAATTTAATGCTAATCAGTACAACGGTTTTAGGGCCACTACCTGCTCTGGCAGTTGAAGATGAACAAACAAGTGAGGCAACAATTGAAACAACCACTGAGTTTTCTGAAAATGGAATCGAGGATCTGATTCTGACCCCGGATGTGTCAAGGAGTTCGGAGGAAGAATCGGAAGTGGGGACTAGAGGTGAAACAAGGGCAGTCAGAGAAGTAGGGACATTTGCCGAATTATTATCAGCCTTAAGGACGGCATCAGTGACTGAGATAATGCTAACAAACAATATAACCGCTACCTCACATATTGATAAATTGCCAGTAAGAAATGTCAAAATTTATGGCAATCAAAAGACCTTAACGATGGGGAATTATTCCATGACTAATTTCTTAGTCGGCACTGGGTCACTTAGCTTTGACAATATGACGATTCAGGGTGTTTATGGTGTCGACCCGATCATTATGAATGTGGGCCAAACATGGAATATCAATTTTAACAATGTCACGATTGATTCTGCCCGTTTGAATTTAGCTAGAAGTAGTGTGTTTTTTGCTGGCACTAACACGATGACCTTGTCTGTTACCTTGCCTATCGATCTTATTGGGCTTTCCGTAACCAAACTCACGATTGAACAAGACAGCACCTTAGCGATTAAAATTCCAACAACTACAAGCGGAGAAGTCATTTCTGGCGTGACTGGCTTGGCTTTAGAAAGAAATTCCCAATTATTAATCGGCCAGGATGGTGATTTATCAATTAAGACATCTTCACATGCTATCACTAACTTTACGTCGATCAATTTAGCAAGCGGGTCATTATTGAAATTACGAACAACCGCTAAGGGCATCTTTTCGAAAACGAATCTGGTGGCGGAGTCAGGATCGGTTCTCGATGTCGTTTCAAGATCATACGGTTTATTTCTAGGCGGTGGTAGTTTCTATTTTAGTCCCGGTTCGACTTTACGAACTAGTGGCGGCATTTCGGGCATTTATGGTCTTGGTAAAGTGCATGTCAATCAACCAAAAGAGCTGTTGATTGAAAATACTGACGGTAATGAGGTAGTTCGAAGTTATAGTCATATTGACACCATAGAGTTGACCTTTACTCAAGTGGATGTATCGGCATGGAATAAAAAAACGAACCCGAACGCAGCGCCAAGTTTTATTTGGGAAAATCTCAATCATAAATCCAATATTATTCTTACTGACACAACGACAATTAGCAGCAACAATCAAGAGGCTAAAACAAAACTACAATATAAGCTATTTCGTAAAATTAACGGGGTGGGAACCGGTTATATCTCAGAAGTAACTGTTTCGGTTAATACGATCACCGATCAAGATAAAATCATTACGGGAACCGCGACGCCTGGTGCAAACCTTACGGTTGTAATTGGATCAGATAAATATACTGGCCAAGCAGATTACAACGGTAAATTCCAAATTAATATTGGCAAAACCTATCCTGCCAATACAGAAGTTAAGGTCAATGGGACTCTTAATGGGATTAGCAAAGACACGGTTCTGGTCATCAAAGATTTAACCCCACCAGCAAAGCCAAGTTTGAATTCACTAAATGACCAGTCTAGGGAAGTTTCAGGAAAAGCAGAAGCAGGTGCAACCGTTGTGATTAAACAGGGTGAAACGGTACTTGGCGAAGGAGTGGCAGATGGTAATGGGAACTTCCTTATTACAATTCCTGCTCAGACAGAAGGAACTAAGCTAACAGCCACCGTTATAGACGAAAGTGGCAATAAAAGCACAGAGTCGACAGTCGTTGTGACAGGAACCAAACTGGCTGATCCGGTCTTTAATGCCGTGAGTGATAATGATGGTCTAGTAACCGGAAAAGCGCCAGCGAATGCCTTGGTGACCCTCTCCATTCCTCAAGCCGCAGGTGGAACCATGAGCTATAGTGGAACAGCTGACAGCATGGGCAATTTTTCTATTCCGATTGCCAAACAAGCAGCAGGGACAACGATTAATGGTGTCGCAACCTTGGGAGGTAAGACCAGCGGGACAGTGAGTCTGACCGTCATAGATAAAACGGCGCCGGCTAAGCCAACGATTGAGGCACTGAATGATCAATCGACCGCAGTCAAAGGAAAGGCTGAAGCAAATTCAACGGTTACCCTTAAAGTGAATGGACAAGTCATTGGAAGTGGCAAGGTAGATTCTTCTGGTAATTATCATGTGACGATACCGAAACAGGCCGCAAATACGGTTGTAGTAGTCACCGCAACGGATCAGAATGGAAATCAAAGTCCGACAAACCAAACGACGGTGATTAAAGTGGTGACGGCTGGCACCCTAACAGCCAATGATTACATCCTTTTACCCACAAAAGAGTCCAACTTAACAGGGAAAGTGACAGGGGATATTAAGTCACTTGGTTACAGCATTAATGGCGTGCTAGCCACAGGTGGCACACTCAATAGTGATGGAACATTCAAGATCTATATCTTAAACAAAATCAAATCCAAAGAGGATAAAGTGATTGTTTTTGGCTATGACCAATACGGCAAGCAAATAAGCCAAGTATCAGTTAAAATCGTTGATAAAAATGACACGTCCGTTGGGACAGGTAGCATCACCCCTAATGTATTTACGGTGAAAAAAGACACTTATTTAACGGGGACAGTCACAGGAGGCGTGACCTCCATTCGTTTGGTAGTTGATGGAACACCTTTTAATGGGGGAACCTTAAATGGGGATGGAACCTTTAAGTTTTATGCGTTGAGAACTATTACCAGTAAAAATCAGACGGTTGTTATAGAAGCTTATGATAAAAATGGCAATAAAATCAGCTCTAAACCAGTGGTAGTCAAAGATACGACGGATACTCAAATTGGCAAAGGAACAGTTAAAGGCAATGAGTTTGTGATTGGTCGTGATTCACAATTAACGGGTACGTATACAGGAGATGTCCACTCACTTATTGTGACCATCAATGGCGTTGAATACAAAGGAGGAACCCTTAACAGTGACGGCACCTTTAAATTCTATGCTTGGGACAAGATAAAAGCTAAAGTACCAGTGACAGTGGATGGCTACGATAAGAATGGCAATCATGTGGCAACCTCTGCCGTTGTTGTGAAAAATTTGAGTGACATCTCAGGTCCAACGGTGGGAAATCTGATTTTGTCTGAGCTGGTCATGCCAGGAGATACCCATATTAAAGGGTCTTATACCGGGGATGTCGCATCAGTTGCGACCATTATCAATGGGGTCGAACAAAAAGGTGGTACCTTAAGCAATGGACAATTATCGATTTATATCTGGGGTAAAGTGAAATCAGTTCGGGATATTGTTCAAGTCGTGGCTTATGATAAACAGGGCAAGGAGCTCTCACGTAAAAATGTGACAATCAAAGCGTCGACAATTGGAACAGGTGGTTTAAAGGCAACCACTTATAAAATTGGCACGAGTAATTTAACGGGTGAATACACAGGCGATGTAAAATCGATTAAAGTATCCATTAATGGCACCATTTATTCAGGTGGCACAGTAAAAGATGGGACCTATAGTTTTTATATTTTCCGTAAAATAACGGCTTTGACAGATGATGTTAAAGTGACCAGCTACGATGCCAATGGATTAAAGATAAATGAGAGTAAGGTGACCATTACACAGTAAGGATAGGTGAAGGTTAGATGTCTCTCAATTCGACAAAGGGTTGAAGATAAGCCAAATGAGACGTTTTTCATAAAAAGGCAAGAGGATGAGACAGTTGTCTCATCCTCTTTATTAATCAGTTTAGTTGTGGCTATTGTGGAAAATGACAAAAAAATAACCAATCATAAGAATGTATGAGCAAAAAATGCTCATCAATTGGTTCATAACTTTGAGGAGTATTAAACTAATTGGGTAAATGGAGTTTTAATTTTTTTCCGCCAGAATATAAATACCATAGGACTGGCAGCAATAGTAAAGAAACATTAATCAGCATGAATAAGCTAATTGTATGAAGGTTAGAAAACAGGACTAGTTTCTGAGTAAGGATATTCAGGTATACAGAAAATAAGGACACTTCAAGTAGCACACCTATTAAACGCTGAAAAACGCTATAATTCCTCATAGAATGACTGATCAAATTAATTATTGAATAGTGTGATAAAGATAATAATAGTAAAATGATCGTTTGATTTGACTGGTAGTCAACATCACGACGTTTAGTTACATAAATAATTATTAAAAATAAGAAGGAAAATAATATGACCTCAATAATTCTTTGGACTCTAATTCCTTTTTTGATTAAAGAAAAAATTAGCGTGATTATTATGGGGGATATATTGACTAGTAGTAACCAGTTGTTAATCAGCATGCCATCACCTCTCTATTTCCAATTTGCATTAGTTTAAATTCAATATCTTAGCAAAATTGCTGATACTTATTATACCATTGCTAATTGGTAAGTTAAATTGATTTTGAAAAAAAGACCTCACTAACATAGATAGCGAAGTCTTGTATGGAGAGAGTAACATGTGGTATGTTAAGCACCATTTATATTTTGAATGAGTGTCAATTAATTTGCTGTTAAGGAAGTGAAGAATGGCTCTAGGCTATATTGATGAAAATACAAAGAACACTAGCAGAGAAAATGACCGGATACAAAGCGTTGGCTTCCTGTACTTGTAACTTTTCAATTTAACCCTCTTTTTTATAAAAAATGTTACTAAATAACGGTTCAATATGATACTATGTAGATTGATTATATTATCAAAAAAGGAGAGTTTTAATGAAAGAAGAGTTGAAAAATGCTAAAAAAAATATGAAAATGGGAATGCGTCCGTATACGACATACGGGTATTATTTAGCACTTCCAATTATATTTATAGCCATATTTATTTTAGGATTAGTAGGAGTCGAGTTAGATAATATAGGGATCATTTTATTAGTATTTACAGTGATGGCTAATATTGATGCTAGCAAGCTAACAAAGATATCAAAAAGAAAATATGTTGCTCCAATATTAGTTTACAGTCAAAATATTTTAGGTCTTATATTAGTAATACCAATGATTATCACCGTATCATCTAACGGATTATCTGAAATGAGCTTAGTGCTTGTAGGGTTGGTAGCGTTACTGACATTGCCTATTCATATTGTTGCCATAATTTTTTTCTTTCTAACTGCAAACGATATTAAGAAAAATTACCCTGATATGAAAATGTTGGCTAAAGAAGCTAGAGATACTTATATGATCATTAAGAAAAGTAACTAATAACCATCTACTCGAACTGTATGTTAATAATGCCTAAACGTGACTGAATTAACTTGCTATTCTTTACGATATTAAGCATTAATCTTGGTTAGATTTTAGGATATCAATAATCTCGATAACCGTGAGGATACAACCAAGTAGGAGACAGATAAAGAAAAATAAAATAACCACCTTAAAGTTAAAAAAAGTTGCATAAAGAATATAACCAAGAAGAATAATGAAACATAATTTGACTAGTTTATCTTTTCTTCTTTTACGTCGCCATTCTTTATCAGACATATGAGACCCTCCTTCAGGAAAAGTGTCCTATATTCGATACGCTTTAACACTTAATAGTATGTCATCATTTACATAAACCAAAATCTGAATAGTTGAAACATCCTGAATACCTTAGATGGAATTGAATCGTGTACGATAAAAAACCATGGTATTTCAGATCTTTTCGTATATATAAAGATAGGTACTGATATGTTGCATCGATATTTACACTCGGGAAAAGTAAGTGTAAATATCGATGCAACCCATTATAAACAAAGCAAAGCACAAAATGGCACTGAAAAGAATCAAAAGGATTTTTTTAAAAGACATATATGTCCAGTTACTGACCATAGATTTGACACATGCAACGAAAAAAATACAAGAACCTGTTGTAATTACACCAGTGAGGTTTCCGCGGGTTCTCGAAGCATAAACTCCGTAAAAGAAAAGTTCAACTCCCTTAAGATTTAAAGTCAAGTCAAATAAAATACCAACACAGAAACTGACAATCCCTAAGAATAATAATGCAACTTCGATCTTTTTTATCTTCAAGTCGGCTCACCTCACTAATTAGTTTAGTTATAATTAAATGTACAATAAATATATTTTAGTGGATAATGGTTCAAAAGAATGAAGAGGTAAGTAGACTAAAGAAAATATAAAATGAAATGCCTAACAGGGATACACACATAAAGTAGACTGTAGAAAAATGACTATTGTTAAGTTTTTTGGAAACTTTTTGCAACACAAATACAAACAAAGGACTTACGAGCCCTGCTGTTAGGATAGAAACGATTAGTTTCAAAACAGGTGAAATGGAAATTAACAATAAGAGTCGGTAAAGTAAATAAAACATAAATAATAATCCTCCGATATTCTATCCTTAAGTATATTCCAATACGTTCGCTAATGCCAGAAATAATCCGAAAAAGAACCAGAATGAGACAGAAATCTCACCCTGGTTCTTTTTCACGACTATTACGCAATAAACGCGTTCCGTCACTATTTACTAATTTTAAATAGACTGGTTAGCAGCTTTATGTTTATTATACTTGTCAAATAGACTAATAATGACAAATGGGATGGCGAAGAAAGTGGCTAAGACAATAATGCTGAGGCTAATTGTTGCGATATTTTGTAGGAGGTTAATTTGCGAAATAACCTGATGATGTTTCATAAGATTGCTTGCAATTACGAATAAGCTAATTAGAAAGGGAATGATAAGTGGATACCATTTTTTCCTCTCTTTTTTTTAAGCGACATAGACACTATGACCAATCCAACAAAGTAGTAATGTTTCCATTTCATGCTCTCCTTTAAATAAATGTTGTTTATTCAAAAATGAGTGACTTAACCGCTTTCGTCTTTTGGGATAAGGATAATTACCCTCTAGGATAAAATCCGCCCTGGCTGACACGATTTTTTCATGTGAGACGAAAATCGGGCGAGCAAACGTTAAATAGGTATTCGCCCAATCTAGAATATCCAAAGCTGAAATAAAACTGCCGAAGTGGTAAACGGGAACGGAAGGCGACAGAGCAGTTGCACAGGAGCCCCTAACTAATGACTGATATCAAATCGGCTTCAGCTCCTCTAGTTGGTTATATCCCAGTAAATGAAATCAAGATCCGCGATTTCCATAACGGCTCTTAATCAAACTAAGACGCCTTAGTTTGAAACCTATAAATGACAATGCCGATTACCAGCAATCCCCCGAGTATTTTCGTCACCACTGAGTCGTAAAAAAACAGTAAAAGCGGTAAGGCAACGGCACAGAGTTTAAACGCAAATGCTGAGAAAGCCAGACCAACTTGACGCTCCGTTTTATTTTCCTCAGTCGGCTCATAATCAGAAGCTTTCCAAGGCATCCGTGCCAAAAATAACCCACCAGTGGCTTTTGTGTAATAGGCAAGGGCGGCAATAAATAGAAAGATAAAAATAAGCACCACAATTAACGCTTGATTCATAATTGAATTCCCTCCAAATCAGATGTTACTTTAGCTTCATTATATCAACAAACTGATTGGAAAACAAAAAATCGAATAAAGAGAGTTTTGTTTTAATTAAGGGTTATTTTATGTTGTTTATCAATTGTAATTTAGGTTATAATGATCATTGACTGATTTTTTTTATGCTCCATAAATAAAAATATTAGCAATTGTTAGTCGATTCAGGAGAGGAAATCAACAGATGAGAAAGATTCAAGGGATAGTGGTTAGTATCATGGTAGTTGTCTTGTTAAGTGCTTGCGGTGCATCCACTCAACCCCATAGCGAACAAGGAAAAACAGACAAAACATCGCCTTCTGAAGAGAAGACAGAGGGGTTAACGGATCAACAAGTAAGTGAGCTTTTGTTAAAGCTGGCCAATGAGACACCCATCAACGATAACGTTGAGGTATCAGAACTGAATAAATTACAAACGTCAACTAACGGTGTGATTAAGCAAGTTGGATTAGCTGGTAATCAAGTGGAGGTCGGCTACAAAAATTACAGTGTTCCTTCAGATTGGAAAATCTATGAGGCAAAAACAGTAAAAAAAGATGCAGATCTCACTTGGCAGTTTAGTTCAACTTCAGGATTGCCTTATTTTCTTCAAATGTACATGTTACCAACCTATTCTGGTGATATCGCCAACCTAACCGGTGAACGTTTAACCGAAGAGGACTTGCCTGCTATGATGGAAAATGATTATTTGATATTTAATGAGACAGGTACGACGAAGATTCAAGACGTCGAGTGGCATGTTGGAATTGAAATGGGCATAACAGATGGCTTTGGCCGACTGTCATTTTATCGCATGGAAGAAGATAGAGGCAGTTTTGATGAATCGGTTATAGTCGCTAATTTAATTTTTGGTGTGACCCCAATCGTCAATGAGGAACAAGGGGCCACAGATAGTCTAGCCGAACAAATTGGTGTTCTGAAAAGAGTTTTATCCACATTTGGCGATACTCAAAAAGAGATTGTTGAGATGGATTAATTTTGGGAGAGTTACTTAAGAGTGAGAGCTCGATAGTGAATTAGTGATGGTAGTTGATTCACCTAGGGAGAATGAATGAACGTTTTTCCATTAAAAGATTAATGAGTGAAAAAGGAGAGTAATTATGTTACTGGCGATTGTTGTGACATTTGGTGTACAAATACTGCTAGGCTGGCTACAGTATCGTTTTGGGAAGAAAGGATATTCAACGGGGATAGGAATCATTATTCCAGTTGTTTATGTCATAGTCAGATTAGGGACCATGGTTTACCTCGGTTCATTGAGTGTTCCGGGAATAATCGGTTCCATAGCGATTGGATATCTCTATTATTACCTGTATACCAAAGGGAAAGTATCAAGTGCTCCGAGTAGTTGATATTAATATAAAGGATAAAGACTAATCAGCATGAATTTTTGTGCTGATTTTTTCTATAGAAAAACATGTGATTGTTTGGATAAATCTGCCTTTGGACCAAGTGAAAGATAGGTAGAGCGGTAAAGAGCTCGGTAACACGTTATTCTTATCGTAAAGCTTAGCCTATCAAAATAAAGAACCTAATGAGCGTTTATCTCGACGCTCATTAGGTTCTTTATTTATACCATCAATCCATAAAATCGGCAGGCAAAAAGGCAAAGACTTCTTGTAATAACTCATCTTTAAAATGAGCTTCACCCACAGTATCAGCCAGTGTGATTCCTTTGTTTATTTCATCCTTATTTTTAGTCGCAATACCATGGCGGACTAATCCAATCATCAAGAAATCATAACGCTTTGCCTTTTTTGCGGCAGCAATGGCTTCGCTTGAGACTTTTATGGAGGTTGAAAGTTTGTTGTGTTGTAAACATAACAGTGCCATATTGAGTTTAATGGAAATAGTAAGTGGTTCGATATTCCGAAACGGCTGATATTTTTTGATTCGTTTAAGCACTTCATTGCCAATCTGAATCGCGACTTCATTAGGGAAATGAAACAAAATATAATTGATTATCCGAAAGTCAATGATGTACCAATCGTCTTGTGCAGCCAGTCGATACCAAATATCTTCAACAAATTTTTGTGAAAGAGGATCAATTGACTCTGGGGCATTTTTCCCTAGCTGTAAGATAGATTTCATTATTTTAAGAATACTTTCAACATACCAGTCGTTTCCGCTGACTAAAAAAGCCTCGCATTGTTTAATGATTGTTTTGATTTTTTTAGTATCAAGGTTAGAATGCAATGAGAAAAAAGCCTCCAAAATAGTTGTTTTAACCGTTCCTTGATAGTTATTTAAAATAAAATCAAATTCATCGTAAGACATATCCAATTGTTTTAAAAAGAAATGAAAATGAGTTAATGAGACATCAACTTTGCCATTTTCGAAACGTGATAATGTGGTTCGGGATATCTTATTTTGACAAATTGCGTCTTGAGATAGTCCTTTATTGAGCCTGATTTGTTTATAAACGATTCCTATTGTCTGTTTCACCTTAACCTCCTAAAAAAATGATGTGCATATAGTTTACAATTTATTAGAATCAATTGCAAATTTAGTATGATAAGTAGTAAAGGAGTTGAATAAAATGACAGGAATCTATTTCATAATTGGCTCTTAAAAAAGTAAACACTCATCAATTTTAATTGACTCGTTTTTGAAATTAGGAGGCTTTTTCTTTTTGATTGGTCTTCTTTGTCAATCGTTGAATGGCAAAGTTCGAGGCATAATAAGCTAATTGGATCATTAAGCTTTCAATATGAGCTTTTTCCCCTTCAACAAAACGAGTTTGATTTAATTGGAACTATTCTTTTAAATAGGCATTGACACGCTCAACGGCACTTCTCTTTTTATAAAGACTCTTCCAAGCGTTGGTTCCACGAGCTGGATGAGCATAACGGCGAACATCTGTGGTCTGTTTGATTGTAATGACTGTTTGACACATACCTTCATGCAGAAGGTGCATTGGCATTATTTAATTTAGACGGCCAACATTCAAAAGTAGATTTTGATGTTGGGAAAATTGATTCCAGTGGTCTTGAGGATGTTAAGATGAAAAATTATTTGGATGGTGAAATTAGTGAACAACATAATCTGTCTGCTCAAGTCCCTTCTATCCACTTTAGTATCCCAACAAATGGTGCTAAAAGTCTGAAGATTCAATTAGTCGATGGCTCATCAAATTTCGGCTTTTGTAATATCGTGTTAATTAAATAACCATTAATTTATAGTTGAGGATTAAGTTCTCAACTATTTTTATATCATTAGCTAGGGCTAATGTGATTTAGAATTTTATTATATGACATTATTCGGAGTTGTGGCTATATAAATAGTATAATAACATCAAAACATCATATTATAAAAAGAGCATAGAAGCGAGAGGTAGCCATATGAAAGAACAAACAAAACGTGTGATTGAGAGTTGGTTAGTCATTGAATATCTAAGTACGGGAAAATTGCCCTATAAGGATGACCAAAAACCGCTATTTACTGGGGCCCAGACCCCTTTGGAAAGTTTTTCCAAAATTAAGAAGGGAAATAAGAGTTTTATTTATTTTGGCATCTATCGTTCGTATCAAATGGCTGAGACTATTAGACGTTTTTTTAACGATGACTCAGAAATCTATAATGAGGATCCGTCACTAAATTATTCCTTATCCATTCAAATCAATGATGAAGGTCAATATATACCTACCAGCATTTTTATCCCGCAAATTCAATTTTTGTTAAAAGAAATTCTGCCTTCTTCTTTTAACCAGGCTTCCTTAGAAAGTTTGAGTAAGGCTACTCAGCGAGCATTGGACACTCTTGAGAAAGAGTTACAACTGATTTTTAGTCTGGGAGTGACGGAAGAGGCACTGAAAAAGACCCAAGACTTAATCCTTCTTCATTTTGGATTAGAAAGCTTATTGGATCAAGAGATTTATACGCTACTAAATCGATCGCCGAACAATGAACCTGTGGAGGTCAATAGTTTGATTGTCTCAGATTTGGAGACCATATTGAACAGTGATCAGTTGTCACCAGCATTAGAGACCTACATTAATGGCGAACAAGATTTTCAATCAATCGATGAAAATCAAGACTTAATCACGGAATTATTAGACATTGACAAGTTGCCTGATGGAAGGTGGCCATCGAATAATGATTATAAATTATCATTGATGCAACAAGTAGCCGTTAATATTATCGTCAATGAGAAGAAAGATATTTTTTCTGTTAATGGGCCGCCAGGAACCGGGAAAACAACCCTTCTTAAAGATGTATTCGCTAACCTGATGATTGAACGGGCACAACAGATGGTAAAATTTGCTGATCCTACAAAAGCCAAGAAGCGGACGGGTGCTTTTGATTTAAAAGGCTTTAACATTCATAAGTACCAATTGGATGAGAGTATCAAAGGGTTTGGAATTGTGGTGGCGTCTTCTAATAATGGCGCTGTTGAAAATATTTCAAAAGATTTGCCGAAAAGTAAGGAAATGATTCACGATAAAGATCGTTTTGTCAAAACGGATGCGGGATTCTCTGAAATGATTAAAGAGGCGAATTTATTTCCAGAATACGTCAATTATATCTTCAACGGAGATGCCAAAAGCAAGCCTGACAATACCTTTCAAGATCATTGGGGACTTTTCTCTGTGCCAATGGGCAAACAAGCTAATATATCTAAGGTGTGTGACGTGTTGCTAACTGATTTTCAATTAGAAGATGGAACAGATGAGCTAAGTCTTTATAACCAATTGAAAAAAGAGGGATTCGAGCTAAGTGAATGGAAGGAAGCCTGTCAGACCTTCGCTGAGATGCAACAACAGATTCAGCAGGAAAAAGCAGTTATAAAGCAACATGCCGAAGCGCTAGTTCAACAAAAAAGATTAAGCTCTCAGCTAGGGGATTGTACCCAAGCAGTGGCGTTAATTGATGAAAAACTGTTGATTCTTCAGAACTTAATTGATTTGAATGAAAAAAAGATCACGACATTTAATCAGAAAAAAGTCCTTTTACCGAAGATTGCTTGGTACACAAAACTGCTCTGGCTAATTACGGGCAAGAATGACCCGCTTCTCGAAGAGTATAACGAAAAAATTCTGGCTACTATGAATGAAATAGAAGGGAAAGAAGCAGAACTACAGAAATTAAAGGCAGATAAAAAAACCATTAGTCAAAAGCAAGTAATCATTGAGACGGAACTAGATCGAAGTAATCAACTGCTGGCTGACTTAGCCAGTCATTTTGATGGAGATCAATACAATCTCTCTGATGATGAAATGTGGCAAGAGGAGAACTATGATGAACGACAATTATCTGTCCCTTGGTTGACAAGGCGTTTGAACTATTTGAGAGCGAGTTACTTTATCCAAGCGTTAAAAGTTCACAAGCTCTTTAACCAAGCAAACTATCCGATTTTTTTATCTGCTTTTAATGTGATTAATCGCCGCAAGGAATTAAATCTGAATAATGAAGAAGAACGAGAACTATTAAGAGACTCATGGAGTATCTTCCATTTGATAATTCCTGTCGTTAGCACGACATTTGCTAGTTTAGGCAATATGTACCGTGGAATGGGAGCTGACACTCTGGACTATCTCTTTATCGATGAAGCAGGACAGGCGACACCACAAGCTGCCGTAGGAGGGATTTGGCGAGCGAAGCATGTGATTGCGGTTGGTGACCCATCGCAAATTGAACCCGTGGTTACTTTGGAAGACTCATTATTTAAAACGGTTCAGGAGGCTTATGGTCTTGATGATCGCTATTTGAGTCAAACAGCCTCTGTTCAAAGTCTGGCAGATACGGCCAATCAATACGGAATGATTAAACCAAACGACGAGCGAGTGGGCGTTCCATTATGGGTGCACCGGAGATGCTTAAATCCGATGTTTCATGTGTCGAATGCAATTTCTTATAACGGTAAAATGGTCCAAGGGGCAAAACCAGAAGAGGCGGTTAAAGGAAAAATCACCTGGCTAGACGTAAAAGGAGAGGTTAAAAACAAGCAGTACGTAGAAGAACACTCTCAAGCGCTCTTAGACAAGCTTATGAACGAACCACATCTAAACAACATTTACGTCATATCACCTTTCAAAGCGGTTGTCGATCAAACAAAAGCTTATATAAATAAACATGCCGATAATTTTACACAAGTTACAATTCAGGATGTGAAAGCGTGGAGTAAGACCTCCATTGGAACGGTTCATACCTTTCAAGGGAAAGAGGAAGACATTGTTTACTATATTTGTGGAACTGATGAAACAACAGAAGGCGCGGCGAATTGGTCATGTCAAAAGGCTAATTTATTGAATGTGGCAATTACTCGTGCGAAAAATGAGTTTATTATCATTGGTGATTATGCTAGGTTTAAAAATAAACCTAATTATCAGACGGTGGCGATGTATACGACACAAGTGGAGGATTAAGTATATGACTATGTGCATATGATAAGGATAGTACTAAGCAAATTGAAGTAATCATTTGCTTAGAAATGTATAAATGATTGATCTAACTAGTTAAAAATTATAACGAAAAAGAAAAAAACTAAAGGATTGGTGAAGTCAGTGAATTTTATGGGTTTAGTGAATAGTAATATTGAGTTAATAAAGTTATGTTTTATTGCAATTGGGGGTATTTTCGCTGCTTATCAGTATAAGAAGAACACGTCTTTGGATAGACTCAAAACAACGCCTATTATCTCGATAACATTTGCTTATGAGGATTTCACAAATTTGAATGAAAAACAGGTGTCCGAAAAATTTTCGGAGTTTTATCACTTTAATTTTGTAGATGTATTTAAAAAGCAACATGAAGATTTTTATTTATACCAAACTTTAGAAAAATTATTAAAAAATGTGACTAGCTATCGTAGAATTGACTTGATTACTACAAATAATATGCCAGCCTACAATACTTGGTTGACATTTTCAGAAAATGATTTGCCTGCAAGAGAGTTATTCGAAAAAGATTCTCATTACTCGATAAATAAAAAAAATAAAGAATCGGGTGAGTACAGCGCCGGAGGATTTTGCATTAGTGACGAGGAGTTTCAAAAATTAATTGGATATAGAGTTTATTTGACGTATCAAAATACTTACAGAGAGAAATTTGCAGATGAGTATATTATTACTGAAAATGAAAAATTGAAAAAGGTTGATAGTTTTCGGTTGAAAAGTCATTGTTTTGGATTAGTACATATGAAAATCAAATTAAGAGCTTAATTTTGGACGGATTTTGATATAGTAGTCAATCTATATTATGTCATGAGGAATCTACTTGGTCATAGTTATCTTTTTTTATGATATTATTGTTATAATAATCATTTTAAGTATTTTTATTTATTTGTGAAGTGGAGGAGCTACATATTGGAAGATTTAGTTGAGTTGTCAATGTCAAATGATGAAAATAAGAAAGAGAATTATATTATTATTGGTAATGGCTTTGATTTGAGTATGGGAATGAAAAGTTCCTATAATGATTTTTTAGAAGATGTTATTAAACATTATAATTTAAAAACTAATGAACAAATTTATGAATTTAATCACTTATTTGTCAAAGAATTCCAAGGTGAACAACTCAGTTGGTCTGATTTTGAGACGCTCTTTGAACTGCAAATGCTTGAAATAAATCAGTCTCCAGAACATAGCAAACATGAGCAATTAAAGAATTATCGTGTCAAAAAATTGAATGAAGATTTACGACAATTAGAAGTTCTTTTTTATTACTATATAAAGAAGGAATATGCTAGATGGAAATTACATTGGAAGGAAGATCAGCTTAGGCTTAACCCATTGTATAGTGCCTTGTTTGCAGACGAGAGATCACATATTTTGACATTCAATTTTACTGGTGTATTGCATGATATTTTCAAAAAAAATAATATTGAAGAAAAGAACATTTATCAGTTGCATGGTTCTTTAGAAAACAATAATATTATTTTTGGTGGAGGGTTCACTGGTAGAGATGATATTGAAAAAGTAAATCTTAGTGGTTCCCTGATGAATGACAAACTAGTTAGAATAAAGAAGGATTCATTACTTTTCGGAAAACGAGAAGAGTTGATTAGTCAAATTACAAAAGCTAAGGAGGACAGTTGCAATATCTTCATTTTAGGACACTCAATTATGGGAAGTGACTTTATTTTTTTGCGACCCTTTTTTGAAAGAGCTGAAAAGATATACATGTTTTATTATAGTCAGGATTTTTCTGAAAAGTTGCAATACTTCATTAAAACTTTAGGAAGAGAATATGCTGAAAAGATTTACTTGATTCCATTTTTTGATATTTTATCTGGAGATGATGATAAACTAGCAATCGATGGTTTAAGTGATTATGAATTAGTAAGAGACATTTTTAATTTGCCAATCCCTCAAGATGAAGAAGGAAGTGTATTGTTTGAACATCTTCAAATTTATCATGGCAGTTTTATGTTACAAGATATTAAACAAATAAAAATATCTACTAGGAAAGAGCTTGAAAAAATAATTGATATTTTTAATAAACTTAATCCTGAAACAGTTCGTTTTTTAGATAACTTCCAGATTAAAATCAATGATATTACAGGTATTAGAGAGGATGGACTTGAAAGTAAAGAGTTGTTATCTAAGCTTTTTGAAGAACCTGTATTTAAGGCCGCTTTGAGTAAGGCAGCGATATTCGAAATCAACAATTGTGACATTTTTTGGGATGATTTTATCGACACTCTTGATGTAAATGTTTGTGAGGAATTGAAGTTAACCAGGAATAACATTTTTTATACGCACAAGAATTCTCGATTTGATATTGGGCAGTTGAGTTTGCTAAAAGATATCGAGTTTGAGGGTAATGAATTGGTATTAATAATAAATGAAGTGGGGAGTGAAACTAAAGAGCAAGCTTTTAAAATAGGTATGCAAGTAGAATTGAAGATGTTACATAGCTTGGTTATACTTAATAATACAGAAGTCGAGTTGGATGAGACTTTTAGCCAACACCCTATTCGAGGATATCGACTTAAAATGGAGATAGATAGTAAAATGTCGAAGCTACTATTGCCTGAGGTTGAAGATTTAGAGTTAGTAGCAATAGAGAATTGTTTACTGCCCAAGTTAGAAATAAATCAGAAAATTGAAATGATGAGATTTTCTGATTTTAGCAATGAAAAGATACAATTGTCTGATTTTTTTAGTAAGGGAATACTACAGTTAAATGCATTACGGGAATTATCATTTAATAACATGACAAATATTAATGAATTGCATTCAAATATACTTTGTAATACATTTAATTATCAGCCAGTGCTAAAATATGAAAATGATGAGTTTTTATTTAGTGATATTCAAAGTGAACTATTATCGTTCGATGGTGTTTTTAATATTCAAACAATATTCAGTAAGTCTATTCAAGAACATATTAGTTTGCATAATGAAAAAATATGTATGACTGAACAAATGCTGAATATTCCTGATTTGAAAATTCAAAATTTTGCCTCTGCCTGGGGAGTGAGACTCGAAGACTTAGAGTTCTTTTTTGAAAACTATAAATTTGATCAGCCATTAGGTTATCAGAATGGTTTCAAAGCATTGAGAGCTAGAGAAGTGTATAATAGATATAAAAAAGCTGATGGAAAGATTGATTCATTTCTTAATTTTAAAAATGGGATCAGTGAGGCTTTAGAGACCTTAATAAAAACACACTCAGTGAAAAAATAAACTTTATTTGAATAGGGAGTATCTGACAAATGACAAAAGAGGCAAGAGCTGAAAAATTATATGAAAACTTATGGGAGTCAGTGGAAATTTTACGGTCTAAGATGGATCCCAATGATTATAAAAATTATTTACTAGGATTAGTTTTTTATAAATATCTATCAGATAAACTTCTTTATTGTTCTGCTGAATTATTAGAAAAAGAACCTAAAAATCTTAAAGAAGCTCAGAACATTTATGAGGAGGCTTGTAGTGACCCAAAACTTAGTTCAAATTTAATTGAAGGTATCAAAGAGGAGATTTCTTTTGTAATCGAACCTGATTTAACATTCACTAGTCTTATAGAAAAAGCTTATGGGAAAAAATTCGAGTTAAAAAAGCTTAAAAATGCTTTTGAAAAAATTGAACAGTCGAATGATTTATTTGTAAGTCTTTTTCAAGATGTGGATTTAAATTCAAAAAAACTAGGTCCAACAATTGAAAAACAAACAGAAACTTTGACAGAAGTCATGAAAAAAATATATGAGTGTGATCTGTTAGTTGAGAGTGATGTTGTAGGCGATGCATATGAATCTTTGATAGGTAAATTTGCGTCTATCTCGGGGAAGACTGCAGGTGAATTTTACACGCCACAACCTGTATCTGAGTTAATGGCTCGTATAGTAATGCAGGGCAAGCAAAATAAGATGGGAGTCTCGGTATATGATCCTACTATGGGATCAGGATCATTGCTGTTGACAGTGAAAAAGTACTCTGAAGAAAAAAACACAATTTCCTATTTTGGGCAAGAAATAAATAATTCTACTTTTAATCTGGCACGCATGAACATGATTTTGCACGGTGTCGATATTTCTAACCAAACATTACGTAACGGAGATACTCTTGGGAGCGATTGGCCTGTTGAAAAACCAGTTTATTTTGATACAGTTATTATGAACCCAACATATTCTGTTAAATGGTCAGCCGACAAAGAACTTTTAGAAGATCCTCGTTTCAGTTCTTATGGAGTACTTGCGCCGAAATCAAAGGCCGATTTTGCATTTTTATTGCATGGTTTTCATCATTTAAAAAGCGATGGGACCATGGCTATTGTATTACCTCATGGCGTGTTATTCCGAGGAGGAGCTGAGTCTGTGATTCGAGAAAAATTGTTAAAACAAGGAGTGATTGAGTCGGTCATTGGTCTTCCAGCTAATATCTTCTTTAATACAATGATACCAACAACTATTATTGTTTTGCGGAAAAAAACTGAAAATAGAGATGTTTTTTTTATTGATGCTTCTGAGCTATTTGAAAAAGGTAAGAGTCAAAATAAATTGCTTAAGGAACATATTTTAAAAATACTTAAAGTGTATACTACTAAAAAAAATGAACCGCACTTTTCACACTTAGCAACTTTTAATGAGGTTGAAGAATATGATTTTAATTTGAATATACCTCTTTATGTTTCTACAGTTAAAGAAGAGGAGCCGATCGATTTGAAAGAATTGGGAAAAGAGATGAACTCAATCGATCAAGAGATAGTTAAATCCAATCAAAATTTATTAGAGATGCTGAAACAACTAGAAGGAAAAAATGAGGAGGAAGAAGAGATATTACAACAGTTTATCCAAACGGTCAATTGGAGGACATAATAAGAATATCTCATATAATTGAGGTGTTCTCACAAATAACTTGTTTTCACAATCATTCATTTAATGAAGCAAAAGGGTTTTGTGAAATAGATGATTTCCCTCTCATTTGATGTTAAAATGATATAGGATAACAAGAAGAGGAGCATATACATGGGAGCAGAATTAAACCAACGTCTATTTAGCGCGGCGGATAATCTTCGTAGTAAAATGGACGCGTCAGAGTATAAAAATTATTTATTAGGATTAATTTTTTATAAATATTTGTCAGATAAACTACTTGAAAAGGTTGTTGAGTTATCAGGGGAATCATTAGACAAATATAACACTCGAGATCAGCAGGCTGACTTGTATAGATCTTTGATCGAGGATTTAGATACAAAAGCTGATTTGGTCGCAACTTTAGTTGATACAATTGGATACGATATTGAACCTAATTTCTTATTTAATGTTTTGACCAATCAAGCCAAACAAAATATATTTCAGTTAAATGATTTGAATAAAGGATTTGTCCAACTATCAAATAAATATGAACAGTTTAACGGGTTGTTTGATGATATTGATTTGTATTCCAACAAGCTTGGAATGGATGATCCACAACGAAATCTGACTATTACTGAAGTTTTAAAGAAATTGGATGATGTTGATGTAACTGGTCATAATGGTGATGTTATTGGTGATGCCTACGAATTTTTAATTAGTCAATTTGCGACAGAGGCCGGTAAAAAAGCCGGGGAGTTTTATACTCCTCACATGGTATCTGAAATGATGGCCCAAATTGTTAGTCTTGGACAAGAAAATAAAAAATTATTTAGCATTTTTGATCCAACAATGGGGTCGGGTTCATTAATGCTGAATGTTAGTAAGTATTTAAATTCACCAGACAGTGTAAAGTATCACGGACAAGAACTGAATACTACAACGTTTAACTTAGCTAAGATGAATTTAATCTTGCATGGGGTTGATAACGAAGATATGAACTTGCGTAATGGTGATACCCTGAATAAAGACTGGCCTTCTGAAGAGCCGTATACATTTGATTCAGTGGTGATGAACCCACCGTACTCAGCTAAATGGTCCGCAGATGATTCCTTTTTAGATGACTCAAGGTTTAACCGCTATGGAAAATTAGCGCCAAAATCCAAAGCTGATTTTGCTTTTCTTTTACACGGATTTTATCACTTAAAAGAAACTGGAACTATGGCGATAGTGTTACCACATGGTGTTTTATTCCGTGGAGCAGCTGAAGGAACTATTCGTCAAAAGTTATTGGAAGATGGTAGTATTTATGCTGTGATTGGGATGCCAGCCAATTTGTTTTTTGGAACCTCAATTCCAACGACAGTGATTATTCTTAAGAAAAATCGTGATAGACGAGATGTGTTATTTATTGATGCCAGTAAAGATTTTACTAAAGGGAAAAATCAAAATAATCTTTCAGAGGATAACATTCAAAATATAATTTCTACCTTTATAAATCGAAAGACTGTTGAGAAATATGCTCACATAGCAAGTTTTGAAGAAATAAAAGAAAACGATTATAACTTAAATATTCCGCGTTATGTGGATACTTTTGAAGAAGAAGAACTGATTGATATGGTTAAAGTAGGGAAAGAAATCAAAGAAATTCGCCAAGAAAAAGCTCAGATAGAGAAGAATCTTTTTGAAATGATGTCATCGTTAACGTACAGTGAGGAAAATGCTGAGTGGATGGCTGAAGCTTTGGAGGTATTTGAGAATGGAAAATAAAGAACAACCTGATATACGATATTTAGGGTTTACTGACGCTTGGGAATTGTGTAGGTTAAAAGAATTAGCAGAGTTTAATCCTAAATCCAATTTACCTGAAAGATTTGAATATATCGATTTAGAATCTGTAGTTGGGACGGAGTTGGTTGGACATAGAACTGAAAATAGAGAGTCAGCTCCTTCGAGAGCGCAACGTCTAGCCCAAAAAAATGATGTGTTTTATCAGACTGTTAGACCTTATCAGAAAAATAACTATCTTTTTAATTTACCATATGATAATTATGTGTTTTCTACTGGGTATGCACAGATGAGACCCAAAAATAGCGGTTATTTTCTTTTGACTTTGGTACAAGAAGAAAACTTTGTAAATAGAGTTTTAGAAAGAAGCACAGGAACTGGTTATCCAGCTATAAACTCTAGTGACCTTGCAAAATTATCTGTTAAAGTACCTACTGATAAAAAAGAACAGCAAAAAATCGGAGAATTTTTCAAAGAACTAGATAACACTATCGTCCTTTACCAACATGAACTAGAAAACCTAAAACAAACCAAACAAGGATTCTTACAAAAAATGTTTCCAAAAGAGGGAGAAAAAGTACCGGAAATTCGATTTTCTGATTTTACGGATGACTGGGAACAATGTAAGGCGAAATTTTTGTTTAATTCTGTAGTGGAAAAAGGCAAAAAAGAATTACCAGTTCTGTCTGTAACTCAAGAAAATGGAGTTGTATATAGAGATGATGTTGGTATAGATATTAAATATGATGTAAAAACTTTGCCAAGTTATAAAGTAGTTCGTCCTGGTGATTTTATAATTAGTTTACGGTCATTTCAAGGGGGTTTTGAGTTATCAGATAAACTAGGAATTACTAGTCCTGCGTATACGATTTTTGAGCCAAAAGTAAAAAAATCTCATGATGAATCTTTTTGGAAAATAAAATTTAAATCATTTAGCTTTATCGAATCATTAAAAACCGTCACATTTGGAATTCGTGATGGGAAATCAATTAGTTTTTCTGATTTTGGGAGCTTAAAATTATCTTTTCCTAGCATTGATGAACAACAAAAAATCAGCAACTTCTTCAAACAATTAGACGACACAATTGCTCTCCATCAACGAGAACTAGAATTACTCCAAAAAACCAAAAAAGCATTCCTACAAAAAATGTTTGTATAGGAGGTGACTGAATGAACAAATTAAACCATCGGGATGAAGCAGAAGTAGAACGACAACTAATAGAAGTGTTAGGCGAAGGTCACAATCAGTGGACCTTTCGCCCTGATTTGAAATCAGAAGAAAGTCTTTGGCAGAACCTACGCCAAAAGATTATTCAAAATAATCTGTCTGAGTTGGGCGAATCACCTTTAACTGATAAAGAATTTGAGTTAATCAAGACTGACCTTCTAAACAAAACACAAACTCCTTTTGATGCAGCCAAATGGCTAAAGGGAGAAAATGGTGTTGCGCGCATAACCATTGAACGTGAAGACGCCTCTCTTGACTCTGTTTCGCTGGTTCTTTATTCTAATCAGGAAATCGGTGGAGGCTTTTCAACTTATGAAGTCGTTCATCAGGTGGCGAAACAAAAGAGTAGTGCTGAAGGTCTTGACAGACGGTTTGATGTGACGCTATTAATTAACGGACTGCCCATTGTTCAAATCGAATTGAAACAAGCGACTGCAAAAGATGGTGTCTATCAGGCTTTCAATCAGATTAAAAAGTATGCTGAAGAAGGGGTCTTCCGTAACAATATTTTTTCAACCTTGCAATTATTTGTTGTGTCAAATGAACAGACGACTCGGTATTTTGCTAATGCTATGCCAAAAGACATGCACCGCAAGTTTTTGTTTAGCTGGCGAATGAAAGATAATCGAAAGGTCGATAATCTCTATGAATTCTCTAAACAGGTTTTAAACATTCCCGATGCTCACCGTCTTATAGCAAACTATACGATTGTCAGTGAAGATCAGGACAATAAAACCTTAATGGTCTTACATCCGTATCAAGTTCACGCTATTGAAGAATTATTTACGGCTGCAAACAAGCATCAGTCAGGTTATGTTTGGCATGCGACTGGTTCAGGGAAGACGTTGACTAGTTTTGTGGCAACCAAACTGCTAGCACGTAAGGTTGGGGTTGACCGGACAATTATGATGGTAGACCGTAAAGATTTGGATAGTCAAACGACCAGTGAATTTACCAAGTTTGCTTCTGAGTTTAATACGGGGCTTTCAACAGGTGACGCTAAATCGAATAGTTTAATCGTTGGAACGGGAAGTGCCAAAAAATTAAGTGAAGCCTTACTGGCTGAAGCTAATTCAAATGTGGTGATTATCACAACTAAGCAAAAGTTGGACGCTGCGCTGAATTACGCCAAAAAACAAGAAAAAGCTAAAGGAACTAATCGCTTTGAAAAACTTTTAGGCCAACATATTGTCTTTGTTGTGGACGAGTGTCACCGAGCGCTAAGTGCTGAAAATATGGAAGAGACGAAAGCCTTCTTTCCTAATTCTACTTGGTTTGGTTTTACAGGAACGCCGATTTTTGATGAGAATAAAAAACAAGCCAAAGGTCAACTTGCGAGAACAACCCATGATCAATATGGTGAGGTTCTGCACACTTATACCATTAAGAACGCCTTAGAAGACGGATCCGTGTTAGGCTTTCAAGTGGAGCATGAAGACACCATTAAAGAGAACACCTTAAAAAATAAAATTTATCGTCAGTTAATTGAAGTTGAAAAGTATGGGGATTATTCGCCTGAAAAGATTAATCAACTGGTTGACCAAATGGATGATGTCAAAAGAGAGTCTTACATTGATAATCAGGTATACGATAATGATGATCATATTCAAAAAGTTCTTCGTAAGATATTTCGACCAGATAATGCCTATACAAAGTTCGATTTTTCTAATGGTAAGCCACAAAAGTCGGCTATTTTAACAACAAGTTCGATTGATATGGCGAAACGTTATTACCGGGCGATTAAAGAAATGACAAAGGACTCCGATTGGTTACTGCAAAAGTTTCCAGATCATCCAATTAGAGAAGGACGGACAATGGATGATCCAGATTTTCCTCGAATTGCTATTACTTATTCGATGGATGAAAACAAGGCTGACGCACAAGAAAAGCAGGATGAGATGTCGGGGATTATTCAAGAGTATAATGCTTATTACGACACCGCGTGGTCAATTAGTGATATTGACCGCTACAATGGGGACATTAATAATCGCCTAGCACGGAAAAAAGCAGAATTTAAGCAATTTGGTAAGCAAGTAGATTTAGTCATTGTAGTGGATCGTCTGTTAACAGGTTTTGACGCGCCAACGATTCAAACCTTATTTGTCGACCGTAACTTAGAATATGCTAATTTGATTCAAGCTTTTTCCAGAACTAATCGAACGTTTCCTAATAAAGAAAAAGGCTTAGTGGTGACATTCCGTAAACCTCATACGATGGAAGCACATGTTGCGGCTGCTACAAAGTTGTATTCAGAGGCGAAAGAAGAATCTGGACTTGTTTATGCCACGTATGATGAATCAAAGAAACGGTTTAAACAAGCCTATCGAAAAATGAAAGATTTTGTGATCGTTCCAGGTGAAATCGATGAACACAGTTCCTTGACCGCTCGAGTAGACTATGTAAAGGCCTTCCAGGAGCTTAATAACGCCTATGGAGCGCTAGTAACCTATGATGAGTACAATAATGATATGGAAAAATCACCGGCTTTAAACGAGCAGGTGAGCATTTTAGAAGAACAAGTCGGTATCTACGAGACTGTCAAAGGCTCTTTAGTTGAGGCGGATGATAGAGATCCCGATAATCGAGCCGATTTTTCTAGTATTGAGTTTTATGGTGAAAACAGCATCAAGTTATATGATATTGATGCGGCCTATATCAATCGCTTATTGGGAACTTACTCTGCTCATAACCAAGACATCCGCGAAGAAATTGAAAAGGCGTTAACTAAGTTAAACAAATCAGAAGCAGTCAAAGAGATTTATCGAGAAATTTTAAATGCCATGGACGAACAAACGGTTAGTAGTAATGAAGATATTTTTGTGGTTAAACGTCATTTCTTTACGAAGGCAGTGGATCAAGCTATTCAAGTATTTGCAGATAACTGGTTCGTTTTAGTTGAGGAACTTCATTCGTCCACTATGCAATATGTCGTAGGGGCAGAGCCAATTCCTAATATTGGGGCGATCATTGAGAGCAAGGATTTTGATGGATATAAGAAACAACACCCTGAAGCGAGACCCTTTAAGTATGCTCAGGATATGAAACGTGATTGGCGAGTGACCTTAGATGAGGTCATAATGCCATTGAATGATGAATTGAGGTAAATAGTAATATTGAACTATGATAGAAAGTGATCTTACTTTATAATTGAAGTGAGATGATTTTTTATCATAGTTTATTTTCAGTAAAAAAATAGCTTACCAAAATAAAAGGGGAGACAGATGAATAAAGACTGGTCCAAACTAAAGCAATCTGCAAATCAAATACCGACTAATGACTCTTTATTGCCGTATGTGTTAGAAGTTCTAAAAAATGGTGAAGAAGCAACCAATCATGTTATTAGGAATCGTGTGTATGACTTTTTATCAATTCCAGAAGAAATTAAAAATATCAAATACCCAAATTATCCAGATGATGATGGTATCCTAGCTAATCGATTTAGTTTTTCCTTAAGTAAGTTGTATAAGGCCAAGGCGAGGCATTTATCAGATTACAGAAGTAGGACAACGCTTGTTGACACAATACGGAGATCAACTTACCGAAAAGGTACTAGAAGAGGAACCTGATTATATTAGATATATGAGCGAATTAACTGAACGAACTGAACGGAAAGGTAATGCACTTCAAGAAGTCAACATTGATAAAGACGATCCAGAAAAGGTTGAGATTGGTAAGTTGGTTAATCAGATAAATAATGAGATCGCCATCGAATTATTAGATAAGATTCGTAATAGTAGCCCAAATTTTTTTGAGTATTTAGTAGTGGACTTACTTGTGAAGATGGGATACAGTGGCGAAAATGGCGATGCTAAGATAACGAGCTACTCCAATGACAATGGGATAGATGGGATCATAAACCAGGATCCACTAGGAACGAGTACGGTTTATCTTCAAGCTAAAAGGTATAAAGAAGACAATAAAGTCGGTAGGCCTGCTATTCAGGCTTTTTATGGGGCCTTGGCCGGTGTCAATGCAGACCGAGGTGTCTTTATCACAACTTCTGATTATTCTAAAGAAGCTAAACTATATGCCAAAAATCAAGGAATTGTGTTGATTGATGGAATCCAACTAACGGATTTGATGCTTAAGTACCAAGTTGGTGTTGAAGAAGCACATCAGTATACTGTTTTTCGGATTGATAATGATTATTTTGAGTTAGAATAACAGGCAATCGAGTTTTGGATCGTTGAAACTATTTCTAATTAGAAATGCTCAGTACTTCTATAGTCAGTATTTACAGTGATAGGTGTTCTGAGAAGCGCCATGTATAAGGTAAATGGCATGTGGTTTGTAAAGGATAAAACTGGTTAAAAGGAGGTGCGACAATGGTGCTTAAGACTTATCTTGCGGTGATCCAAGAAGGAGAAGAAGGCGGTTATACGGTCTATTTTCCTGATGTCGAAAATGCCTATACAGAAGGTGATACGATTGAAGAAACCATGGCGAATGCCCGAGAAGTGTTAGGTGTGATGTTGGCTTATCGGATTGAGGCAAAAGAACCTTTCCCTACACAATCATCTATGGTAGCTATTCATGACTCATTAAAACCCAATGAGTTTGCCGCGCTAATTCAAGTGGATGTTAGCCAATATCTAGTGCCTGCTGAATGATGTATAAACGTTGATATGCCTACATGTATAGAGTGCTTCTCAAATTTGAAGTGCAAGGTTTTTAATGAGAAACAGACCAAAACCTTGCACTTCATTAGCGAGAATGCATAAAAATGAGAGTTAAGCTTTCAAAACCGTCAATTAATGTTGCTAAAAATACCGGTTTAAAAGCGTTATGCATAACTACACGCTTATTAAATGGGTTTTATACATTATGAGAGATTCATTCAGTAGGCACTATCTACGAGCGTCTACTGTCGTAAAAAAAGCAGTCACAATCCCTGACTGGCTAATTAAAAGGGCGGAAAAAGAAGGGATTGACCTTTCCGGCACTTTAGTTGAGGCATTAAAAGAAAAATTAGGTGTTTAGTTCTGAACCTTTTCTTCATTGTAGGAGAAGGTTTTTTAGTGCCAGCATTTATGAAGAACGTATAATTGCTGCTAATTTGAAGTAATTTCAATTGTTAGTCAGATTCACTTGACTAATAAGGTTGTAACCCTTTACAATGTAGGTGTTAAGGTAGTGAAAAACCAACCAAATAAAAAATGGCACTTCTCAGATTGGACCGACCCTTTCTGAGAAGCCCTTAAGCGTCAGTCTCACCTGATACTCAAAGTTGCCAGTTAGTAAGAATTACTAACATATCTATTGTACTTAATTTTTGTGGATTGTGCTAGTCTTTTTCGACAAGCCTCTGGCAAAAAACAGCGGTATGTTAGGTCTATTTGTCTAACTCCAAACGAGCAGTCACAGGTCGCGATAAAGCGTCTGTTGATGGCTCGTTTTTATTTTTTATTTGGGCTACCTTTAAAGTGAGAGATTGGTGCATGTTGAACGGTTAATGGTGGAAAGAGAAGGCCAGTCAAAGGAGGAAAAAGAAATGGCAGAAAAAGAAAGGAACATACTCACCAAAAAGAATCAACCGATTAAAACTATTGTCTATCAAGATATCTACGCAACCAAAGAAACCTTAGAAAAACTACAATCATGGGAAAATACGTTAAAGTTATTTGTAACATTTTTTGCTGAGCAACGTAACAAACCTCTAAACAAAAAAGAAATTATCCAACACTATCATGCGGCTTCGCAAGTATTCGGCATCTTTTTTGATGATTTTACAAAGCAGACCAGTATATTGGAAAGTCAACTTGAAGCATTACGAACAAGTAGAAAGGTCGGTGACTAATCTGTTTAGGCGGCATAGCTAGTGTGTAGTCACCATGTCCATTACTGAAAAGTTTGTCAGTAATGGATATGGTAAAGCCACTTATTTCGAAATATAGTGAGTCATCATCTTATCGGGAGTGTGCTACCTCTCCTTTTGTATAATGCGGTTGTAGAGAAAAGACTGCCTCCCCCCATTATATGGGAGGAGTTTCGTATATGCGTTTTATTCTTTTAATTGAAGGCTATTCATCAACAAATATCTATTTGGTGTGGCACCACTAGTCGATTTAAATAGGTTCAAATCAATCAATAGAAAAATTTAGATTACCTAAACGACCGAAAAAAGATACTGCCTAGTGAAAATAGAAACGTTAAAAAAAGAACCAGTGGAATTAACAATGATTTTTCGTTGATTGCTTGTTTTGTTTTGAATGCATAAATATAATAGATAAGACATGCAATCATAAAGATGATATGAATTGGGCCAAAGTCAAATGCAACAGAAATAAAAATTAAAAAAAACGGTAATACGCCAGCTAAAGATGATCGTACAATTAAAAGAGAGTCTAAAAAATAGTATTTTTGAGCAGTCTTTGAATAGATGGCGAAGGTTAAAAAAATGATAAAGAAAACTAGGATGATTAATGAAATTAAAAGAAATGCAAAATTAAATTTAGGTTGTACTGAAAGTGTATAGGCTAATAAATAGGCTAATCCTGTAAAAATATAGAAAAAAGTTAAAGTAAGGTGAATGGTGTTCAAAATAGAGTGTCTCCTATTAAGATAAAAATGATATTTATTTTCTTTTGTACTAATTTGCTGAGCAGCAACGTGCCTCATAGCTGTAAAATAAGAAAGCGTTAGAGCTGATTCAAACAAAAAGTCATTTTGATTGATTGTAATGTAATGAACAATTTCTTTGTTGCGGGAAATGAAAACAAATAAAATAAGGATAGTGATAAGTGTACCTATTAAGTTAGAAATAAGAGCATAAGCGACATGATTTCCAGAAATATCATATTTTCCTGTGTCAATAGTTTTGCCGTAAATTGTTTCTAAGCTTGTCTTGGCAAATTCTTTGACCTTACTGTATGGCTTTATGCTATCATTGTTCTTTTTAATTCCGTGTAAAAGACCTTCAAAATAGCCAACAATGGCAGGAGAGATAGAGAAGAAGAGTAAGGAAAAGCAAAAAATCTCTTTGTATTCGAATACCCAACTATCAAAAGGTGTATAAAGCCCCGCGCCCATCAATAAGATAAGCGCAAAGAAAATTCTATTAATTAGTTTGTATTCTAAATCAGGCTTAAGTTTCTTTTTGTCCATTTTTTGTACGAACATTACTAATAAAGCGAAACCAAAGCTTATTAGTATCCCTATTTTATCCATCATTTGATGTATCCCTCCTTTGATTATCGCGTGCTGTATTAACCTTAAATTATTTATGTTTTTAAATCAATTTTGTGTTCTATTATTTATTGTTTAACTTTTTGTTAAACATGATGTGGCTCGTTTGTAAAGACTAAGAAAGTTAGCCAGCTGATTATAACAAAAATTTTTTGAAAGTTACATATATTATACCTAATTTAAACGAAATTAGCTAATTGTTGAAAAGAGAATTATTTTGACCTTCCAAAGTCAGATTATCTCAGTCTTTAGATGTATGAAAGAGAACCAATCGCGAATAATGCTTGGTTCTCCTTCTTAGATAAATGATAACTCTGAATTGGCTTGATAGACCGTTTCATAGTCAATCGTTCGTTTTTTCTTTGCTTCTAATGAGGCACTGCGTTAGTAAACGATTAATTTTTTGTATGCTAGTACCCGCACTGGCTGCTATGGTTTCGATTATTTCTGGAGAAAACAAAGGCTCGGTCACACCTGCTACTTTTAGTTTAGCAGCTACATAGGTCGTGATTTCTGCTGATTCTAACCACATGACTTGTAAGGTCGTCGCAATTCGTTGGCGAAAGGCTTCAAACTGTGCTCGTTGAAGCGTTTGCCCCAATTGGGGCTGTCTAACTAAGATGATGACAAACTTCTTTTGACTGTCCATGCCCAAATTCATTAAAAGCATGAGTTCTATAAAATTGCGCCGTTTAAAAACTGGACTTCATCAATCACAAAGACAGACATCACATGCTCTAAATCACACAACTTTTGAATTCGTTCGTGTATCTATCGAAATAAGATGGTTTTTCGTACTTTTGGTTCTAATCCCAGTTTATCTGCGAACTAATGATAAAAATCACTGACAGATACGGTCGTCAATTGAAGGTAACTGACTATGTAAACATTGGGATTCAAGCTAGTGACAAATTACCGTAAGGCAAAGATGTTTCCCGTTCCAAGTCGACCGATTAGCACACCTATTCCCAAAAGATTTTTTAATAGTTAAGGCGGTTTAAAATTAATCGTCTCAATCACTTCTTTGGCCTCTTTATCACAGGGATTGTGGGGCATGCCATAATACATCCAACATGTCATTTGTTTGCTCCCTCTGACAGGCGGATTCGGGTCTGTTCAAGTGTCGAATTTTTGATTTTATTGACTTCAGTAATCGGGAAGTAGCTCTTCTTGCCACTCTAAGTAAACCGCTGATAAGTCAGGTTGGTAACGAATGGTCAGGTGGCGTGGCCCGTTTCAAATTGGTGATTCAAGAGACTATAATGCCGTCATTAGCGACTTTTCGCTGTTCTCGATGAAGGAAGGCTGTTTCAAATTCAGCTGTTGGCACTTTTTGGATGGCTTCTGGTTCAGCAGAAAAGCGATTAATCGGTATTTGCTTGCCAGAAAGCATTCGGTTCACTTGACTATTTCAGCTTACCACATACTGAGAAAACGACTGACCAAGAGCTTCAAGTGAGGGGAATTCTTTATAGATCAGATTACGCATCCATTGAGTTTTCATTAGGTCAAACCACCACTCAATTTTCCCTTTCTCATGTAAAGTTTTACATAAAAAAGGAAGTGTTGAAAACATGAGCGGTTGGTTTTAGTTTAATCGTAAAACATAGGGAAAATATTATGATCAAAATAGTTGAAAATAGTGTTGGCTTGATCGAAGAACAATTAGTTATCAAATTAATGGCATAACAATGATTTAGATAGTCTTGTCGATAGTGTGAAGATATGTGGTACAATAATGAAAACGGGATTATTCAGACACTATCTGCAATAATAGTGGACGATATTTATTAACGGATTTAGAGGGTTATCCGAATAAAATATTTTTTGAGGAGTATGATACATGCCGATTAAATTAGCCAAAGACTTTCCAGCAAAAAAGGTTTTGGAAAATGAACGTATTTTCACGATGGATTCGACACGAGCAGAAACGCAAGATATTCGACCATTGAAATTAGCTTTAGTCAATTTAATGCCAGACAAAATCACCTGTGAGATTCAATTTCTACGATTGCTTTCCCAAAGTCCATTACAGATTCACGTTGATTTTGTGCAGATGAGCACGCATCAACATAAATACGCTAGTCACGATCATCTGTTTAAGTTTTACGAAACACTGGCAGATATTGAAAACAATTATTATGACGGGATTATTATTACGGGTGCGCCGGTTGAAACAATGCCCTACGAAGAGGTTGATTATTGGCCGGAATTCATCAAACTTCTAAACTGGAGCCAAACTCACGCGACATCCGTTTTACATGTTTGTTGGGGTGCTGAAGCAGGCCTTTATGTTCATTACGGCATTGATAAAGTTCTTTATTCGGAAAAGCTGTTTGGGGTTTATGAAAACCAACTGATCAGTGAACATGTATTAACTCGTGGTTTCGACGATGTGTTTTTTACACCACAATCTCGTTACACGGGGATTAATGAAGCTCAAATTGATCAAGAAGTCTTGGAAGTCTTAGCGAATAATCAACAATTTGGCTCGACAATTTTAGCATCGAAGGATCAAAAAAATGTGTTTGTCTTAGGGCATTTTGAATACGACAGTGATACGCTAAATAAAGAGTATATCCGTGATCATGAACGTGGGATGGCGACTCAGCTACCAGCTAACTACTTTAAAGAAGACAATCCAAATGGAAAAATCATCAATCAATGGCGGGCTCACGGCTTTTTATTCTATCATAATTGGTTGAATGATGTCTATCAACGGACACCTTATGAGTTGAATCAAGCAAACTTAGCGCGATAATTAAAATGAAAAGTGCCTGGTAAGTTAACATTAACTGGGCACTTTTTCTTTTATTAAGGAACTGTTTGTTGATATGATGCTAGCAAAATCGTAGAAATTTTAATTGATCAAATAGCGAGTTGTTAATGAGAAAATGCTTATGAATCGTAATACTTCCTACCCCTATCCAAAAGAAGAGGTGGCTTTATTCAGGCAAGATGGCTCACTATATTTCGAATAAGTGGTTTCGCCATGCCTTAATAATCAGACTGTGACCAACTTGAGACCAATCAATGAATCCTGTCATTGGTTGGTCTCAAGTTGGTTATTTTAATGATGCGGTCTATTTTTCGTTCTTACTTTTATCAGTTTTTGCTTTGCCGATTATAAGAGCTGGGGTAAGAAGCATGAAAAAAAGGCCTTCAGTTTTGTATTGTTCCGTTGTTAAAAATAAGAGGATTCCCAGTATGCATATAACAAATCCAATGTAATAGGCATATCCGTATTTTGTTTTGATTTTGTTCATAGTTATGTTACCTGCTTTCGTTTGTGTCTAACTTGTTAGTAATTTAAGTTTAGCAAAGAATAGGTCTTAGGTGTGAGTTTATGTCTTAGGCTGAATACTGCGGATGAAATAGACCTTAAGTACGAAGAAACAGACAGTACGAAGCGGAAGAAAGACCGACTGATGCGGAGAAGTAGACCAACCCGGTTAAATGCAAGAAAATTCAGATGAATGACGAGGGGCATTTCTTTTGCTATAGGAGGGGCAGCTATTACTACTATTATTATTATTATTCGTAATGTAATGGTTCAAGCAAATAATGGCTTTTCAGTAGAAATCAATGTAATTTTTTGAGTTTTATTGTAGCGCTATTAGTTGCTTTTCGAATGCATCAGTCAGCTAATTCTAAAAATAGTTTAATCGATATCCTCGGATTTGGGCCTGATATTGAAAAAAAAGTAAGGCTACGCCCTAAATCAAACATTTATAGTTTGACATGTTTAGTTGGCTATCTAGCGGCAGCCTTAGTTTTAAACATTGTAGTGGAATCATATCTCTTAGAAGTGGTATTATGTTAATCGTTTCAATGTTAACGTTATTGATTAGTTTAACCAATGTAGACTGAAAAAAAGATTAGCTCGAAAATCCGTGATAATCTTGGTCCACTTTATTAATAAGTCATATCTTTTTATTTACTATCAGAAACTATTCTTCTAGGTATGTCTCATATTTACATCATCTCAATTAATTTTTTGATTTAATTACATATTTTATTTTATTACTGGAAGTAATTTTCCCATTAAATAGTGTCACTATAAAAAATAATATTGTACATAGCAACATAAGTCTTTCTTGAACAAAAAAAGGCAATATTAAGGTTAGAGCTATTAAGAATATACTTATCCCTATTAAAACTATTATAGATTTAATTATCTGAATCACATGCATCATATTTCACCACCATTTTAATATGTTCTGTGTTGTGCGCAATGGACTAATTGCGTATCCTGTTCCAAATTCCGTCAGATTCATTCCAAATTCCTTGATTTTTTTCTCAAATTTCTTTTTACGATAATTCGAGACTATCTTCAGACTTATAATTAATGATAGCCAAAAAATTATAAGATTAACAAAACCAACTCCATAGTCTATAGGTAGATTAGAAGCTCCCCACAGCCAATCAAATGGTATCACATTACGCAATACAGCACCTATTGGAATCGCTAACCCCAATCCAATATAACTCTTATTATTTTTTTCTTGTGCTTTTTTTATAGTTTTTTCACTCAAAAATGAATATTTCCTTAAAGATTGATTTACTTTATATATTTTTCTATTAAATTTATATTGTTTAAGTCCAAATAGAAAAAAGTTTTGTCGAACTAGATATTCGTTATTGCTCTCATCTATTAATAACCACCATCCCCGAATAATTTTCTCATTATCAAACGATAGATTAAATACGGTTCCTTCTATTTCCATTAAAACTACCTACCTCTAAAAATTACTTACACTTTTAGACAATTTATTTCATCCAGATACCACTGCATTTCCAACTCCATCTTCGAAGTCTTTTACTCCTTTGAAATTATTTCGTAACCAATCATTTCCCATCCCTATAACAATACCAGCACCTATTGGCGTAGCACCTAAGATTGCAACTCCTACGCCGGTAACAATTCCTGTTGTAATTTCTTTCCCCCAAGCCTCTTCAGTAGTATCACCTTGCCACATAGCTATCCAAGTCTCAAATATTTAAGTTGAATGCTATGATTACCTTCTTACGACATAATAATAAAGCACCTCTCCTAAAAATAGGAAAGATGCTTTATTTTAATCGACTAAGCACTGACACAAAATAATCGCTGTGTCAGTTGGTTTCAAGAGAGCATACTTGAGGCTATAAAAAATTTCAACCTAAGTATAAATTGAGGAACCTGTTATGTTTATTTATTTTTTTTGAAGATACGTTAAATTTATTATTTTTCATTGTCGATGATGTAAACGCGGCGTTTACGTAAAAATTTCAAAAAACGTTATTTAAATATTCTTTAAGTTACTATTATGATGCTGTTTATGAGGTTTTTTAGAATGATAATTAGTAATTAAACCTATGTCGTCTGAGCGTTTACATACTTTTTAGGTTGATAATAGGTAGGCAAACGACAACAAAAAAGTAGTTATTTTATCCAGTATTAATAATATTCTTAAAATAAAACTAAATTTCACCTTTTAACGAGTATATAATGAAAGCGTTTGATTGTCAAGTGGTAAATCAAGAAAATAGCTAAATTTATGGTGAAGGGTCCCTATTTTAATGACTGTGAGACGGCCTTTTATAGAATGTATTGGTTAAAGACAGCTCCTTGGTCTAGCATCTTAGACTGTGTAGTGGTTTGTGACATATTGTGATTGACAAAATGGTTTATTACTAAGTGATAATAGGGTGAATGCATGAAATTTTGGGACTAAAAGGAGACGAACTTTATATGATTGAGTTAATGGAAGAGCTAGAATGAAGGATGTATATTATATTGAACATGCTTGAGGTGGCAACTGTTTTGATCTCAACTTTTACTTTATGGAACCATTTGTTCAGGCTGATTTTCATATAATTGATTCGGTGATGATAGAGCCTATCAAATTTTAGTTAGATGAGACTGATTAATAGTTACTAGTTAAGGCTCGAGCAAAGGCTACTGAGTCCAGATTATTTTTAAAAAGGTCTAATGAATGAGATCGGAAGTGAACACTTAAGATAAACTGGTGGAGTAGCGGATTTAAGTTGAGACTAGACGAAATTTTAAAATAAGTGTCCTTTGACTATGATTTTTGTATACAAATTGAAGGTTATTCGATATTATTAAGACATAACAATAAAAAGGGGATTGAAAATGACAATATCAAGTGATTTGGGGACAGCACAACAAAAAGCGACGGCGATTACCAGTGCCTTAGGAACACTTTCAGGAATAGGTAATCCGTCTCTGGACAGTCAAACAACCGTTAAAGGGAATAGTAAGGTTCAAGAGGCAGTAAAAGCGACCATAGATGGCGGTAAAAGCATTTCAGAAGCAGTTCAATTAGCCACAAGCAATCTTCAAAGTGTGGCACAAGGTTTTGAAGCGGTAGATAGAGCTGTCCGGGATTCATTAATTAATCCATTAGGTATCCTTAAATGACCGATAGACAATTGGCATTAATGAAGCAAGAGCAACAACTCAATGAAAAAGAAGCTGATTTATATCGTGAAGAAACAAAATTGGAACGATTGGAAGAGGATTATTTCGGACATTTTTCAAAAGCTAATCATTTGTTCAGTGATCTCCGTTATTTGTTTAGTGGGACAGATGATTCTCCGTTTTTTGAAGAACTATCTCATGAAGTCTATCAAGACTCACGAAAGATGGAAGAAACACTTTCAAGTGTGAGAAAAGATGTGAAACACCAACATCAATCCCTTCAAAAGCAACTAGATGACCTTTACAAAGACAAACAAACAATAATGAGAGAAGAGGAGGAACAACTATCATGAGTGTGGATATGTATGTCTCATCCTCCCAAAGCCAAGCCTCAAGTGTCGCGGCTATTTGCCGTCAACAGAAACAAGGGTACGAGCAGTTACAACGAGCGATTAATGACTTTGTCGTTGGTAGCCCACAACTGCAGGGAGCGGCTTACGATTCGGCTAAACAATTTTTCAGTACGGTCTTAATTCCCTTATCAAAAGGTGGTATACTTTTATCAGAAGCGGTCATGGAAGCTTGCCAGAAATTCCCAGAAGAATATATGGCGGCAGTTGACAGTGGTGATTTGAGAGAATCAGACCTGAGAGAAAAAATTGAACAATTGAACCGTCAGATGTCAGAGCTGTCTGATCTTAATGATCGATTGCAGAGCATGTTGTTTCGTCAGCAACAGGATGGTGCCTTAGATGGGTCCATCGCGTCTCGGATGTCTGGGGCTCATTCATTGATGGCAACTTATGGAAGGGCGAAGCAAAAGTTACAAGAGAAACTAGATAAACTGTTGGAGTTTAATGGTCGATCGCCTGATATTTTTGCAGAGATAGAGGGACTGAAACAAGTTGTTAAAACGGGAACTGGAGTTGCGAGTAGTTCTTGGAATTCCAGTGTCGGGACTTTTTCAATACCTAAGTTAGATAAAATGAGTTGGGCAAAAGATGTTAATACTCTTTGGCAAGAGCGTTTGGTATTAAAAACAGAGGTACGTGTCACCAGTCACCAGACTAACTCCAAAGTAGGCGTAATTTACTTGTATGAAGTGTACGTCGATGGTGTTTACGATGATCAAAAAACTCAAAATTATATTGCCATGCGAAATAAATTACTTACCAGTGAGTATGCAGAAGAATTAACCAAAGGAAGTCATTTTATCGGCGAGTTTGTGTATGTTAATGATATCTATCGTTTACTCTATGGTGAAGATTGGTTAAGTGGAGATAAGACAAGTCGATTAGAAGCTGCTGGATGGTTAGGTATGTCATTACTTCCTATTGGGAAGTTAGCTCAAATAACCAAGGAAGTTAGAGCAGGTAATAAACTCCTTAAAGGGGTACAGCTATCACAAAAAGAGTTGAAAATATTGCACGATGCGAAGTATTTTGGCAATAGTGCTAAGATAGGAGCCAGTTCTGGTGGTGGGGGACGAAATCTAAACAAACCGCCTAGAAATCTTATCGAAGACATAGATGAGATTGCTGATGACATTAGAAACATAAATGGTAAGTATTCTAGTGGTTTTGAACAAAATAACTCTATAGAGAGTATAATTAATTCAGCCTCTTACTATGACGATTCATGGGACCAAGTTTCCGCGGTGACAAGAGGAATTGCAGAACACGCATTTGTTGATGGAAATAAACGAACAGCATTTGATACTCTAAATATGTTGTTAGGTGATTTAAAAATGAAATCACCATTGAATGATTCACAAAAATGGGACTTAATAAATAAAATAGGAACAGGGGAATTGAAAGATGTGTCAGAAATTGCAAGAATTCTTAAAGGAAAATAAAGCCAATTTTTTATTGAAATATGATTCAATTAGAGAGAATAACAAGTATACTGTCATGTTATTTGATACTGTAAAAAAAGAAAAAATTTCTGGTGGCGATACAAATTCTATTGATATAACAGAGGAAAGTATAGAAAATGATACTAATAGTCATGTAGATTTTTATGAAATTAATAATCTACTCTATAAAATACAAAAATCGTTAAGTGCAGTTGCTGAATATGTCGTAATGATCTCTATTAATTATGTCAACGGTGATCTTAAGTACACGTTTTATCTTGATGAATTGGGTGATGTTAGGCATAATAAGTTTAGATCTTATAAAGAATTGGTAGATTTTATTGGAGCAAATTATGAATGAACAACTGATAATTGATATTAATAATCACATTCAGAAACTAACCGTTGGTGTTATTGACCCAATGTATGGTATTAGAGATAGAAGCTCGGTGTGCTTAATTTCTCAAACTTTGGACCAAGAAGTTTTTGGTGTGAAATTGTATCCGACAGTTTTAGACAAGGCAGCCTATCTATGGTATGCTCTGTCTAATTACCATTGTTTTTATAATGGAAATAAGCGAACGGCTCTAGTTACAACTTTTATTTATTTGAGGGTAAACGGTTATTATCTAAATGTGGATAGTACCTTTTATGATATATCATTAAACATTGTTGAATCAAATTTAGAAAAACAAGAAATAAAACGAATAATAAAAAACAATATTTTGGAACTGACAATAGATTATCCAGAGAATATTATGGGGCTGTTAAAAAAAGAGATTAGCAAAAATAGTAGTTTTAGAGAGGTACTTCTTAATTTGTCGTTAACCTAAAGAATAATTCAATAACGTAGCTAAGTTATATCTGGCTAATAGTTTAAAAGTTATTTTTTATTAAGTTGAAAGTACTTTAATTACGGGAATAATCAAATATTCAGTATTGTTTACATTGGTTTGTAGGAATCTAATTTAGCATAGCTTTTTAATACGTTAGCCAAAAATGAAACAGAGACGAAAATAAATAGGCTCTTTGTCAAATGATGTTGATGGCGAAGAATCTGTCGAATAAAAAAATCGATTAAGCAGTGAGAGAATGATGCCTCTCGCTGCTTTTTTTACTTGTCTGACAACTAATTAAAATCCGTCTTCTAAAACTGATAAAACGTAAGCGGGTAATTAAAGCACGGCTATAAATTAATACGACCTCCGACTATACTT
>NZ_CAUQJB010000025.1:0-70174 GCF_963518325.1 uncultured Vagococcus sp.
TCGTACTTGGCTCCGTTGTCGTACTTGGCTCCGTTGTCGTACTTGGCTCCGTTGTTGTACTTGGCTCCGTTGTACTTGGCGTCGTCGTCAGTTTATTTGTAATATCATGGGTAGTCTCATCATAGATTGTTTCATAACCAGGTACTGTGATTTCTCGGATGCGGTAATTGTAAAGAAATCCTTGTTTATCATATTTAGGTAAATCAGTAAATCGATATAACCAATTGTTCTCGTTTGTCACAACTTTGAAGTCATATAGCTGACTATTTCGCAATAACTCAACTGTAATTGTAGCAGGTCGCAGCCCTTCCTGATTATTTTCATCTTGCCAGTATTTCTCACCTTCTATCTCAATTAGAGCACTTAACATGTTCGTAATTGTCTGATTATCTTCGGCAATTTCTACTTCGTAATTGGGAATATATTGTTCATTGACCTGATAGTCAAATAGTATGCCATCGTCATCAAACTTTTCTAAATCGGTGAATAGATATTTCCAATCATTTTCCACTGTTGCTTGAGTCACTCCAAACAACTTACCATTTCTCAATAGCTCCACTGTTATCGATTCTGGTCTCATATTCTCCTGATTATTCCCATCCAACCAAATCTTTTCTCCTTCAAGTGAAATTAAGATATTAAGGTGATTAACAATTGTCGTCCCATCATCTACATAACTTGTTTCATATCCTGGAACGGCCGTTTCAACTACTCGATAGCGAATTTCTTTTCCATTTAAATCGTACTTTTCAAGATCGGTAAATTCATACTGCCAATTATCTTCCTTGTCAACTTCTTGAACTGCGACAGGGAAGCGAACATTGTTTTGAAATAGTTCCACCGTGATATTTTCAGGCCGTAATCCCTCTGAATTATTATGATCATCCCAGATTTTTTTTCCTTCGACACTTATCGTCTCACTTAGCCGGTTAACAATTGCATGCCCCTTTTCGCCAATAATTGTTTGATATCCCGGAACACTCACTTCTTTAACATGATAATAATACAACTCATCTTGAGCATCGTATTGAGCCAAATCCAAAAATTCATACATCCAACGTGTCTGTTCTGAAATAGTTGTTTCTTTAATTTTCTCTTCATTTTGATATAGCTCAATCACTACCTTATCTGGTCGCATTCCTTGAGAGTTACCATCATCTCGCCACGTTTTTTTTCCACGTAAATCAATCATTGCACTTCTTTCATTGGCGATTTCCTGAATGATGGTTTTTTCCTCCATAACATCCTCTTCTGTTAAAATAAACTCAACAGCTTCAATCAATAACTCATGACCTGGAGGTGCTTTTATTTCATCCATATAATAAGTCCCCGCGTCCAATCCAGAAACCAGAATTTCGCCATCCTGATTGGTTTCAAACGGATAAGCATCTTCTCGGCTACTACTCCAAAAATGGCCCACTGTCCGATTGAAACTAAGATACTCTGGTAAATCACCAGTTAGACGATATAGATTAAACACAGCTCCATCTAAGGGTTCACTAAGATTATTCTGCCCTAGCGATGTCTTTATTAATTTTAAACTTCCTTTTAACCCCTCTTCGAATTCTCTCTCAACCCAATTTGCTCGGAAATTGTGAAGCTCTGCTCCATCTCGCTGGTGAAAATCTTTCACAAGGATTAATCCATTCAGATTGCCGCCGGAATATACAACCGTTGCATTAGGCGCTAAGACACTCCCAATTGTAGCCGTCCCGTAAGTTAACAAATTAATTTTTCCATACAAATCCTGACCTAAACTATCCACTCCACGATTTATACCGTCAACCGAAACTGGTAAAACGGGTGGTGTTCCATCTTGAGGTTGATCTGAATAATTGGTAATTTGTTTAGCATTTGGGAAATAATAACTGACTTTCTGCGCGTAATCAGCTGTCAATGGATCCGTCAATGACAATTCACCATCGTCTGAAAACGTACCACCAGAAAAAACAATTTTTTCACGGGTCGATTTTAAAATAATACTATCGTAACTATTATCAGCAATTAAACTGTCGGCAAGACCTATACCATTGATTGTTAACCCTGTATCACCGCGCCAAAAGCTGCTGACTTGATCCAGATCAATAACTAAAATTTTCGAATCAATTTGTGATTGTCTTATGGGAATAATCGGTAACTCACCTGAAGGCCCCCAAAAAGATAGCGTTTCGAATTCCGTTTCAGTTGTCTGACTCACTGCCTTATCTATATAACTTGCTAACTTCTCTCGCTCACTTCTGAATAGATTTAACGAATATGACATATCCAATTGACTCAAATAATAAGGATAGGCCATTTCCTGTAGCAGATTTGGCGTCAACCATGAGTCCATCTCTTCATTCCCAATGACCCAACCTCTTCCATCCCCAGATTCTTCAAATGATAAGGTGGAATCAGAATAATTTTTTATACCACCATTTATCAATACATTGACCACTTGAGTCGTTTGAAGTGGCGTTCCTACCGTTGTATTCACATCACGAAAAGAAGCACCAAATGTGAAAGTTAGTGTGTCCCTAGGAAAAAGCGAGTCACCACTAATAATAATAGGTCCTTCTGTATCCGCACTATCTGCTGAATGCTCTCCATCTATAAACCCATTATAATCTCTAATATCGCCAATTTGCGCCAATTTTTCTGATGGCAATGCGGCTATCGCCGCATCTGTTTCTTTCCCCCAAAAGCAAAAAAAACCGATTAAACCAAGCATTACTATCCCGAATAATTTACAATGTCTCATTATAATCTCCCCCATCATTTTTTATTTAATTAACCACTCGCTACCTTTTTTTATTACACGTCTCCAATAAAAAATCTTTAGAACTAGTACCCCGCCGATGAATTCACTCCTTAACAAAAAAGTATAAGGTCTCATTGTTAGCACTTACAAATAAATCTTCCGCATTTGCCAAAGGAGTAACACGGATTGAATAGTAGTCGTCTGCTGAATTCATTCAAGTATACAGCTTCTCTAATCCACTTAATTTTCTTTTAATATTGTCAAAAATCATTTTTTATGAACACTCTTCTAAAACAATTTGTTCCATAAAGCTTTTGCTTGTCTCTTAAGACAAACAGCTGTCTGTGTATAAGGGGGCCTATTTTCTTGATATTTCGTTTAACTGCTTTAGCAATCAACACTACTCTTTTTTGCATGACATTATTAACCATATGACTCTCATGACCTAAGAATTTAGAGATCTTTTAAAAAAAACTCTCTTCAAATTGGAAATCACCTCAATAATAGCTTTAATTATACTTTATTGCTTTATAATCCGACTAATTTTCCACTATATGATAATTCCTTTAGTACCCTCGATAGCAACTCTAGCTACTACAAAAAAGAATCTTTATTCATCATCGTGCCTCTCAGTATTGTCAGCGAGCCAAATAGCTCGTAAGCGACTTTAAGAATTCATCTAGAGTAACATTGCTTTTTTTAAGAAGCCCTTTCGCAAAAAAGCATCATCAGTAATTAGATTAACCACAATTTTTATTATTTGATCTGTCGCACTAATTTCCCGTCACTAAAAATATCGACCTACACTATTCTGTCGTATACAATGTAAACGGCAGAATAATATAAGTCGATAAATTTTCTTTTCATTCTCATTTTGACTACCAGTCTAAGTCATTAAGATTTTCTCACTCCTTAATGCTTTGCAAAATAAAATAACCCTTTTCCTTCGTCAATATCTCCACATTGCCAAAAACATCTTCCATCTTCTTAGCAGCGCTGGGTGCTCCCTGTTTCTTTTGAATCACCACAGTCAATGTGCCGCTCGTAGCTAAACGAGAAAAAGCCCCTGTTAAAATCTCATGGACCACTTGTTTACCCGCCCGAATTGGTGGATTACTTAAAATCGCGGCATAGGCCGTCCCTTTAACACTTTCATAAATATTTGACTCATAAATAGCCACATTCTTAATGAAATTTTTTTCGGCATTTTGGCGAGCTAAATCGACAGCACGCTGATTAATATCCACCATTTCAACCGTGCGTTCAGAATCAAAGGCGAGAGCTAAACCAATCGGCCCATAGCCACAACCAACATCCAAAATAGCCCCTTCTGGCAAGTGCTCTTCCGTAAAGGTGTCAATTAAAACTCGGGAACCAAAATCAACTGTCTTCTTCGAAAAAACCCCACTATCTGTTGTAAAACGGAATCGTTTCCCCTTTAACTCAAACTCCCACTCAGCAATATCATGAGGTGTACTTGGTTCATTTGTATAATAATGATTATTCGTCACACGCGTCACTCTTTCTCTCTTCTTATTTGCTTTAATCCAGACAGGATCAGTTCCGCTAAAAAATCATAGCCTTCCAAGGAAAAATGTAAGCCATCCTCTTGCAACAACGATTGCGGATCTACCAGCTGCATCATCTCATCTAATACGTTAATAAAGTGGACACCTGTTTCCAGTGCCACAGCTTCAGCCCCATCAACAAAGGACTTAATCCGCTCCAATCGAGCTTGGGAATCACGCTGATTCGTGTAAGGTGCCGATAGCAACAACACCTTTTGCCAGCCAATGCGAGAAATAATCGCCTTTAAATTGGCCTGATAGTCGGCAACAGACAAGGGGCAAGCCAAATCCGCATCGTTGGCGCCGAAAAAGACTGTCACATAGGCCGGATCATAGCGTAAGATAAACCGCTCAATTCGAGCCAAGCCGTCGACGGTTGTATCACCTGGAATACCTGCATTCACCACCTCAAGATTAGGCAATGATTTTTGAATAGGTGCCGTCAACAAATCCGTGATCTCCTGCTGATAATACCCAGCTGTAATGCTATCGCCAAAAAGAAATATTTTTTGCACCTGAATCCTCCTTGTTTCGAGATATATGTTATAATTCAGCTGTACACCACTCATAAACTAATCAGATACACCTTTGATTGCCATCTCTAAAAAGATACCCTATAATCCAGCTACCTACTGCCAAATTGGCCTATAAAGACAATCAAGTTTAATTATAATCCATATAATAGCACGCTAGAGGAGTTTTGAATATGTTTAACACTAAATTTTGCCGTGAATCACGAGTTATCCAAACTCATCGCGTTTTTCCAACTGATCTTAATTCACACGGCACCTTGTTCGGAGGGAAGCTCATGGCTTTGATCGACGACACAGCATCCATCTCCATCACACGCCATTGTCGCCGCAACGCCGTCACCGCTTCAACCGACCGTCTAGATTTTCTTCATCCAATCGGTGAGAACCATTCCGTTTGTGTGGAAACCTTTATCTCCGGTACCGGCAAAAAATCAATGGAAGTCTTTGCTAAAATTATCGGCGAAAATCTGATAACAGGCGACCGTTACCTTGCCGCCACCTGTTTTATGACCTTTGTAGCCGTTCCTTCAAAAGAAAAACCAGAAAAGGACTTTACCGTTCCCACCGTCGAACCAGAAACAGCTGAAGAACAGATGATTTGCAGCGGCTATCAGGAACGCCGCACACATGGGTTAAAAGAACTGGCTTTTCATGAACAATTTTCCAAAACCGTCTCATTAGACGTTCCCTGGAAATAAGCAACACTAAAAACCTGAACGAATGAAGCCCTTTTCAAAGAAAAAAATGAGAAACTCTTAACAAAAGTTACTTTATACACGAAAAAGTAAGATATTTAGCTCAAATTATGATAAAATAAGCCCATTAGGATTTTCCAAATGGCAACGATCAATGGAGGCTCTAACACAATGAACAGCTCAAAAAAACATTACCAGTTTTCAAGAGAAGAGTGGAAGAAGTTTTACCGCAACGGTATCCCCCCACTTACTGAAGAAGAATTACAAGAAATCAAAAGTTTTAACGACCGCATCTCCCTTCAGGACGTGCAAGATATTTACATGCCCTTAACTCATTTGATTCATATTTATATGAAAGAATACGAATCACTGCAACTCAGTAAAGGCTTGTTTATGCAGTCCTATCAAGGACACACCCCGTTTATTATCGGCATCGCTGGAAGTGTTGCCGTTGGTAAAAGTACGACAGCTCGTTTATTGCAAATGATGCTTTCCCGAACCTTTAAACGCCGCAACGTCAAACTGATTACCACTGACGGGTTCCTTTATCCTAACACCATATTAGAAGAACGTGGTATTATGGACCGCAAAGGCTTCCCTGAAAGTTACGATATGGAATTATTAATCGCCTTCCTTGACAAGGTAAAAAGCGGCAAAGAGAACATTGAAACACCCGTTTATTCTCACGATATTTACGATATTATTCCAGGAAAAACCGAAATCGTCAACGAACCGGACATCCTGATCGTCGAAGGAATTAACGTCTTACAATTACCCATGAATCAACAAATTTACATCAGCGATTTCTTTGATTTTTCACTCTTTGTAGACGCTGAACCAGAATTAATCGAAAAGTGGTATTTAACCCGCTTTGAAGCCCTTCTGGATACGGCTTTCCAAGTCCCAGGGAATTTCTATTACCCTTACGCCATCGGCCCTCGAGATAAGGCGCTAAACATGGCCAGGCAAGTCTGGAAAGACGTCAACCTAAAAAATCTAGAAGAATACATCTTACCGACCCGCAACAATGCCGATGTGATTTTACATAAAACACAGGGCCACGAGATTGACAATGTCTCTCTCACTAAATACTAACCAATGTATGAACAAGCGAGCCATGCTCGTTTTATATAAAAACTAATTTAAGATAAGGGTGAAGTTACGTGACAGTTGCCGACATGACAACATTAGAAAAAGTAATTGTATTGGACTTTGGGAGTCAATACAATCAATTAATTACACGCCGCATTCGCGAATTTGGTGTTTTCTCTGAATTGATGAGCCATCGTATTACGGCTGAAGAAATCAAAGCCATTGCACCTAAAGGGATTATCTTTTCCGGTGGACCAAACAGCGTTTACGGAGACAAAGCATTTAAAGTCGATCCAGAAATTTTTAAACTTGGCATTCCAATTTTAGGCATCTGTTACGGCATGCAATTAATGACCCAAGAATTTGGTGGCGTGGTTGAAGGTGCCGCTAAAAAAGAATACGGTCAAGCCTTTATCGATGTCCAAAATCCTAAATCAGGTCTTTTTAACGGTTTACCAGAACGTCAACAAGTCTGGATGAGCCACGGTGACTTAGTCACTAAAGTTCCTGAAGGCTTTAAAGTAACGGCAACAAGCACTGACTGTCCAATTGCTGCCATGGAAAACACGAAGTTAAACTTCCATGCTGTCCAATTCCATCCAGAAGTTCAACATTCTGAATACGGCAATGACATTTTACGTCACTTTGCTTTTGATATTTGTGGCTGTACTGGCGACTGGTCAATGGGCAGCTTTATCGACATCGAAATCGCGAAAATTCGCGAAACCGTTGGCGATAAAAAAGTATTACTTGCTTTATCAGGCGGCGTTGATTCAAGTGTTGTCGGAGTCCTTTTACAAAAAGCCATCGGTGACCAATTGACCTGTATCTTTGTCGACCACGGCTTACTTCGTAAAGACGAAGGCACTCAAGTCATGGAAATGTTAGGCGGTAAATTCGGTTTGAACATCATTAAAATCGATGCTCAAAAACGTTTCTTAGATAAATTAGCTGGCGTTTCTGATCCAGAACAAAAACGCAAAATCATCGGCAATGAATTCATTTACGTCTTTGACGATGAAGCAACCAAACTACAAGGCATTGAATTCCTAGCCCAAGGCACGTTATACACTGACGTGATCGAAAGCGGAACGGAAACAGCCGAAGTGATCAAATCGCATCACAACGTTGGCGGTTTACCAGAAGACATGCAATTTAAACTAATTGAACCACTAAATACCTTATTCAAAGATGAAGTTCGCGCCGTTGGAACTGAGCTTGGTATGCCTGATCACATCGTATGGCGCCAACCCTTCCCAGGTCCTGGTTTAGGAATTCGTGTCCTTGGTGAAATCACCGAAGAAAAACTAGAAATCGTCCGTGAAAGTGACGCTATTTTACGTGAAGAAATCGCCGCTGCCGGCCTTGACCGCAGCATTTGGCAATATTTCACTGTCTTACCAGGCATCCGCAGTGTGGGTGTGATGGGAGACGGCCGTACTTACGATTACACCGTTGGAATCCGTGCGATTACCTCAATCGATGGCATGACAGCCGATTTTGCTCGTATCGACTGGGATCTATTGCAAAAAATCTCTGTTCGTATCGTGAATGAAGTGGCTCACGTTAACCGCATCGTGTACGATATTACGAGTAAACCACCAGCAACTGTTGAGTGGGAATAAAGAGCCAACATAATAAGGATGGGGAATGCCGATAAATCAACGTTTTTCAACTTATGAAATGCTTGATTTTCATTAAAAATGATATGGTTCCCTACCATTTTCCCTACCCAAAAACCTGATCAACGCGATTAGGTTTTTGGGATTTTTTTTGTATCATTTTCAATCATAATTGATGGGCTAAAGTGTCAATTTATTTTTCAATATTTCTATCGTAGAATCGTTTTCCTCAAACATCATGTTAGCGAAATCAATTTCACTTAATACAAATTCTATTTTGCTATTTATATTCAAACCTACTTTTCTATCAACTTTATTTTTCGCCATTTCTTTTTCTAATAAAACTTCATTTAATACATTTTCAAACTTTCTGACATTTATATCCCCTTCGTATTCGTTCTTATAGTGTCGAAAAAGAACTTCACCGTTAGACTTTTTAATTACTATTCTATTTCGTAAAAAGAAATTAGAGAAGGTCGAATAGTCTGTAATATACACATCATTTACGTACAAAGCTTTACCTAAATCAGTAGCAGATAAAAGTATCTTTTTTACATTATTTATTTTTGTATCCTCTGATAAACCTAATTTTTGTAGAACATAATTTGTGTGCTTTTCAAAATGATGAGAAATTCTATTTATTTGTTTTGTTTCTTTTACTAAATCAGAAATATTATTTACTATTTTATCAAAATCATCGGGTTCTGAATGCGACTTACATTCTACAAAATACATTGTGTCTTCAATTAAAAAACATGCATCGCATTCATAAGTAGTACCTTGATAATTTTGCTTAATTCCCGACGATTTGAATCCGCTTTTATTTAATAATTCATTAACAGTTTTCTCAAATCCAAATCCTCTAAAAGAAACTTCATCTGAAAATTTTTTTGAAAAATTGCTAATAACCGCATTCGATGCGTATGATTGTAACACCATTTGAGGAATTATAAGTAGTTCATCAGTAGTATCTATTCTGATAAATGGACAATCAATTAAATCATCGCTATCTTTTTCAAAAGTAAAAAATTTGATAATTTCTTTACTTTGCTCCTCTGCATAACCATTTTTGACAAACAATCGTTCCCACTCTTTTTCTGTCTTTATTAAACAATACGAGCACACATTCATTTTTCGTTTTTTTCTATTTCTACTCATGAATACATTGCATTCTCTCTGTAATATATTGAACGCTGTAAGCCAGCCTCGTAAAGATATCCCTTTTATCTTTTTTTCAAAATTATCAATATGATATTTTATTGCTAAATTTTTTTTATCAGCTTCAAAAAAATGTCCATTACTAATTTCTGTTTCTTCATGCAACTTGTTCTTAAAAATTTCTGTTTGCATTATATTTGTAAACAGATGAGTTCGATTATTTTTAATATTATAGTAAGTATTTAATTCATCGTTGGATATGAAAAAACGCAATTCGTCATCATTAAATTCTGAACCTATACTTGAGTATTTCCAATAGCTAAGAAAGAAATTAATTAATCCTTGATCCGCGGTTAAACCTATAGCACTGCTAGCCATTCCAAAACTTTCTTTAGAGAAAATTCTTTTATATGATTTTTTGCTTAAAGTGTTCCGTTTATAAAACATGAGAAACTTTAGTATCTCTGAAACAGCAAGTGCTATTCCCATAAATGCCTCGTCAGCATTCTCTACGTTTAATTCGTGACCAAAAAAATTTCCTATATAAGTTATATCTAATCCGTCATCAAGTGGCGAATCAAGCATTTTAGATTTAATATTACTCAACATAAATCTGTTCATATCTTCAAGAAATTTATTAACAGTATATATTATTTTTGCAATACTGTTTTGAGGATCAGAGTCGCTTCCTAACAACTTCGAAATTATAACATTATAATTATCTGATAATTCATTTAGTAAATTTATATTTACAACTTCCTGATCAAACCTCGCCAACTCTTCCGGTTCTACTGTTATTTCCAGTAGATTTCTTATTCTTTCTTGTTGCTTTGAAAAAAGTTTTTTACAAAATGGATCAACATAAAAACCAGAATTTTTAGCAGCGAAAAACAAGGCATCTACGCCATCTTCTACATAAACTTTTTTTAAATACTTATAGAATGTTTCTATATCAGAGTGGGCCATATTTTGTATTTCCCTTATATTGTATTTTTTTATCTTGTCAACAAATTTCAATTGAATCCCTCGCTCTCTCTAATTGTTCATTTTATTAGCACCTTGAATAAAATTACTAAACAAAAAATGATATCATGGCAAACTAGCATTTGTAGGAATTTTTAAACTGCTATTTTTATCTCGCTCTAATATTTTCAAGACACAAGAGATATCCAGCAAAATCGCCCCAACATTTTCTATCTTCTGATGAACCGAGTTTTCCTATCCAATTAGTGTCTAATTCTAGTTGTTCACCGAACTTATAAAATGCCTTTAAATTAATCATAAATGTATTGTGATAGCTAGTCCTTAAATTATCTTTTTCATGTTTTTCTTCGCGAGAAAAGTAATTCCAGTTAGTTCTCATATTCGAATAGACTAAAGCTGAATCTATGACTTCTTTCCATAACTCATGCAAATATTCATCTTTGCACTCCAATACATTAAAAATAGAGTTGTAAATTTCTAATGCTTCTTCGAAAGACATTGAGTCGTTATTTTGCAAGTAGATATTGTAATCCAACATTCAACCAACTCCTTTTTTATACATTTCCTTAAATACAAAAAGATACCTTCAAAATAAATAGAAAGCATCTATGGCTATAAAGCATACTAAAAATTTGATTCTATTACTTCAATATGATTCATTTTTTTATTACTAGCGATTATAGAATATTAAAAAAATTTTAAACATTGCTAAAACCTTAATATTTATGAGAGCACTAAGGTACGTTGTTTTATTCTAGCTAATATTCATTATTATCTTCGCCATCTACTAAGAACTTCATCTATAGATATATGGGAATTAGTACCTACTTGATCTATTTTTTTCCACTCTTCATTCCAAACTGTATGGACTTTTACATTTTCTGATTGAGGTCTAGGATTTGGTAATTTCATTTTTGCTATTGTTGGAACTGGCACAGAATCTCCAACTACAAGACATTCGCCTGGTGAAAGAGTTGGCAACACATCAGCAACAGAATTTGTATTATTCGGAAGTAAATTTTTTACATAAGACTGATCTGTAGTATTAGTTAGTCTAAGCGAGATAAAATTATTACATTGCGCAAAAATAGTATCAGAGACCTCGCTAGGTCTTTGGCTTACAACCATTAAGCTTAATCCATACTTTCGCCCCTCTTTTGCAATTCTCTCCAATGATTTTTTTGAAGCTTTATATTCAGCACTGTTACTTTTGGGTATATAGTTATGTGCTTCTTCACAAACTATAAGGAAGGGTACATCATTTGTAGCTCCCTGTTCGTGACGTAGTTTTGAATAATGAAAAGCAAAATCAAAAATAACTCGAGAAATAAGGCTTATAGTAATTGACAGAACTTCAAATGGGATACCACTTAAATCAATAATACTAACATTTGAACACTGCAAGTAACCTAAAAACTGTTTCAAAATCGTATTGAAATCATCAGTTACGAAATCCGTATTGTCTTCTTTCAAAGGATTCATAATAAAATTTAAACGTCTATCATTTACTTTATTATCAAGTCTAGAAATAAATCGATTGAATTCTCCATTAAAAGGACCATTAGACGCCTTGTCAACTTTAGCTGTAGAGGTCGGTACAAAAACAAGTTCCTCTTGAAAATACATGTTTGTATCTGAAACTAATTCCATTGTACCATCTTCTTTAACAATTTTAGGTATCCCAACTTCATCAGTAATTTTACTAAGCACTTCATTATTTAAGTTTTTAATATAATTACACACCTCATTAATGCTGAAATATACAGGAGTATCATAAGTGATATTTTCTAATGTGGGATTATATTTTTCTTTATTTAATATTACAGCTTTCTTAAATTGAGAAACTTGGTTATGGGAATTTGCTTCATTACTCTCTATAAATAATGATTCAAGTTCTTCACTATTCATTAGCCAGTACGGCAATTTCAATTTATCTACATCTAGAAGATTTAATAAAAAATTTTGGTCTTTTTCTAATTTGAAGGCAGAACTATATTCTGAATGTATATCAAAAATTATTACATGTGAATTCTTTTGTTTTGCAGAATTTTTATTTGTTGCTTCATCTATTCCAACTGCTTCTTGCAATATCTTTGCAACAGTACATGATTTTCCAGACCCAGTAGAACCGACTATTCCAATATGTTTACTAAAAAAAAGATCGCCATCTAAAAACAAAGATAAATTTTCATTTTGAGAAACTTTCCCTAATTCAAATGAATACTTTTCATTTTCCAAAAAAATTAATTTTAAAGTATCTTCATCAGCAATATCCACGGTTTCTGTTGGTGAAGGTAATATTGAACTTCCAGAAATAAATTTATCATTAATAACTGCACCTACAGGCTCAGTTGTAAGAAGATATTTATCATTATCGTTCTCAATGTCATTTATCGCCTTAATATTTTTAATAGTAGCTATCAATTTATCATGATTTCCTATAGATATTTTTAAGTGTTTCCCAATTTTTAAGCTTACTTTGTTGTTCTCAAAATCTTCAAAATTCATTTTGATGACAATACCTAAAGCAGAACTCTCGTATACTTTTCCAATAGCCATATTCATCTCACCTCATTTTCAATTTTTAAAAGATATTTCAAATCACTCAATTCGTTTACTTCAATATTTTCCACATTAACATCTTTATAGTCAATACTTGAAGTTTTTTTACAAATTACAAAAAAATCATCAGGTTTATTCTGATTGAATATTTCATATATCTCATCATTTCCATTGCAAAGCTTAATCTTATATTCAAACCAGTCATCTTTAATTTTTTTCTCTGGCTCATTCATAAATAATTCTTTGAAAAAAGCATTTCCTTTGCGACCGTCATTGGATACTACTTCTTTTCTATATAACCTAGAAACTAAATCGGCTATTTGTTCGTGGGTATAATCAAGAATGCAAATAGTAGCAGGATTGTGTAGCTTAGCTTTGTTACAGTATATATTTGTATAATCCTTTATAAACATAACAATACCACTATCAAAATTATTTATTTCATTAGAATTAAAAATAAAATATCTTTTTCTGAGATTAATATTAAGATTAGCCCCTAACTGTTTTCGTCTAGCTTTTAATAAGTTGCGATAGGACGTTAGTTCTCTTGTCCACCTTGTAATTGCAGTTGTTTTCAAGCCTTGAAGATACAGGACAAACTCTTGTTTAGTAATTTTCCGTTCATCATCACTTAAAGTACTCATATCAGCAATTTTTTGAATAGCATTTGGATAAAATATTTCATTAACATCTTCTTGAGATAGTTCTCCAGTTTTATCAATTAAGAGTTGACATACATGCTCTTCCATCTTTTTTATCGGTAATCCAATTTCAAAGCGAAAAAAATTATTTAAAAAATCATTTAAATCCACTTCATCTTTAAGATTCAGTTTTTGAGTAGAGAAATAAGATACTAATTCTTCCTTTTCAGACTTAGATTTATTGCTTTTCGAAATAATTTCATTAAGATTATTTTCATTACATTTACGCAAATGAGATGTATACTTAGAAACATAATCAAAATTAGTTGTCATCAGAATTTCTTCTAGATCATTTTCAGATAATTTTTTTTCACCCACAGCCAGTTGTGGGAAATGAGCATAAAGAACATACTTCACTACTTTAGTATTTCCCGATATTTTATTCTCTGTGTAATGCTTAAGCATTTGTAGCACAGGTTTATAAATATCAGCTAAGGTATAGTTGCTTTTTGACTCGTGATATTTACACTGTACTGCTGTAAGTAGTTTCTCCGATTGAATATCAATATCTTCCGTAATACCCTCAACTTGAATTTCTTCACTTTCAGATTCTAATATATATTTTAAGGTCAAGTTAAATTGATATAAAAACCCTTTTATGCTTGAATCTGCAACTCTAGTCATTGAATACCCTCCTTAATAATTTTATGTCCACTTTTTATACTATTAACAGTTTTTAAGACTTACAAATATTAATATATATATTATATCAAGAATATGTTAAACAACATAGGTCTATTTTGTATTAAAATCACAAAAACAACTATTAAGTTATAGCGCTTATAACTTAATAGTTATAAATTTCATTTTAGACAACCATTTTCATTCAACTATCATAATAAATAATCTGAACTACAAATATCACATCTACTCTAATCCAACATAATATTCTCCTACAAATTCCCCGTATTCACAAGAAGATTGGAATTGTAATCCCCACATGACGTTTGAAATAGCCCACATTGCAATTGATAACTATTTACAAAATTCTAAAATGGTACCTGACAGATAGATAAGTTTTTTTGGTGGAGAACTTTTAGTTAACTTTAAATTAATAAAAAAATGTATTGATTATGTTAATAGCTTGTCAAATACAGAAAATATCAAGTTCTCTATGACTACAAATGCAATTACGTTAACAGTGGAAATTTTAGAATGCTGTGTAACTAATAATATCCTAATTAATGTCAGTCTAGACGGTGCAGAAGCTACACATGACAGATATAGAATTGATTTAAATGGATATCCTACATATAGAAAAATTATAAGTAACTTGATGTTTATTAAGAGAAATTATAAATCATATTTCGAAAATTGTATAACATTAACTATGTGTAGTTGCACCACCGTTTTCTCAAGAAGAAGTTCTCGATTTATTCGAGCTTTTAGAGCAGGTAGTTACATTAAACTCTTTCACATTCCGTTTTACTACTAAATCAACCTATTCGCCATCAGTCTCACAAAACGCCAACATTTTTCTATATGCCCTACTCTCAAATATCCATGTCACTCTTCAGCAATAACTATCTAACACAAAAGTCTTTACTACGTGTAGTTAACGTTTTTCATAAAATTTTCTAACTGACATAATGTTGATTAAATTCCATGGACAGAAAGCGTTGACATTTATTTATTTTTAGTATATTATTACCTTGTTAGAAGGATAGTTATTATTAAGTTAAGCTAGACCTAAACAAACTCGTCAAGGGTTGTTTAGGTCTATTTTTGTCTAATAAAAGGGGCGGTTATTTTGAAAATTATTAAAGTACTAAATAATAACGCAATCATTGCTCTTAATGAAGAGGCTGAAGAGATTATCTTAATGGGCAATGGATTAGGGTTTCAAATGAAAATTGACTCTCCCGTTTGCACTGAAAAAGTTGAAAAAGTATTCAAATTAGAAAACAACATTGAACAAGAGCAAATCGAAAAACTATTTTCAGAAATACCAGAAGATATTATTCGTGTTTCTTATGAAGTCATTAGTTATGCTAAAAAAAAGCTGAGCAAAGAGTTAACAGACTCCGCTTTTATTGCCATAGCTGATCATCTCCATTCCGCTATCCAGCGTGACAGAAAAAATCTCCAAGTCAAAAATTTTTTACTGTGGGATATTAAACGATTTTTCCCTGAGGAATTGCTGATTGGACAAAAAGCGATTGATATTGTAAATGAAAAATTCAATACGACCCTACCAGAAGATGAAGCTGGTTTTATTGCCTTACATATTACCAATGCCAGTCTAGACAGCCGATACGATGACGCAGTGAGCTTAACTCAGCTAATCGAAGAAATTCTAACCGTCATCAAGTACACTTTACGAATTAATTTTTCAGAAAATGATATCTATTTCCAACGATTTATTACACACTTAAAATTTTTCTCTCAACGGGTTTTAACCAGTCAAACTCATCCTGAAGAGAACCAAGTTGAAAATGACTTGTTTAAACTGGTGACAAACCAATATCCTGAAGCCTTTGAAGTCACTAAAAAAGTCTCTGAGTTTTTAAAAGCTCGTAGAAACTACCTTATTTCAAAAGATGAACAAGTCTATATTACCATTCATCTAGCAAGGATTATTGATAAAACAAAGAATTAAGAGATTTCTCTTAATATAGACATTTTGATAGAAAGGAGTCTGTCGACCTTCCTGTGGAAAGGACCGGATCGTGACATTAAGTTGGCGAAACCTTTAAATACAAAAAACTATTTGGAGGTATTAACATGGGTAAATATGAAGAACTAGCAAAAAATATTGTAAAAGAAGTCGGGGGAAAAGAAAACGTCAACTCATTGACTAACTGTATCACTCGCCTGCGCTTCAAACTGAAAGACGAAAGCAAAGCAAATACAGATGTGCTAAAAAATATGGATGGCGTGGTAACCGTCATGCAAGCTGGGGGACAATACCAAGTCGTGATTGGTAATCACGTTCCTGACGTCAAAAAAGACGTGGACGCTGTTTTAGGTGTACTAGAAGCTCCGACTGAGTCTGGACCAAAAGGCAATTTATTCGATCAATTTGTTGACATGATTTCAGCTATTTTCCAACCGATTCTAGCGCCCCTATCTGCTGCCGGTATGTTAAAAGGGGTTAATGCCATTTTAATTTTCGCCTTAGGTGCTGGATTTGCCGATTCATCAACATCCGCTATCTTTAATGCTATGGGTGACGGCTTATTCAAATTCTTACCGATCTTTATTGGTTACACCGCCATGAAAAAATTTGGTGGTTCCCCCTTCCTTGGCATGTTAATCGCCTCAAGTTTAGTCTATCCAGGCTTTTTAGAAGGAGCTGCGACTGCTCAGTTTGCTGAAGCGGGAGGTCTTAACTTCTTTGGTATTCCGTTCTCTATTCCGCCAGCAGGCTACGGTTCGACTGTGATGCCGATTATTGCAGCCGCTGCTTTTGCGGCCTTTTTAGAAAAGCAGTTACGAAAAGTAATTCCTGACGTGATTAAATTATTCATTGTGCCATTTTTAACAGCACTTGTCACGATTCCATTAACCTTCTTAGTTATTGGACCAATCATGAATACTGTTTCTGATGCCTTAGGAAATGGCTTGCTTTCTATTCAAAGTTTCAGCCCGATTTTATTTGGTGCTATTCTTGGGTTCTCTTGGCAAATCCTTGTGATGTTCGGTCTACATTGGGCCCTTATCCCATTCGCTATTATCGCCTTATCTCAAGGTGATCCAACTTCATTATTAACACCATCGGGCAGTGTCAGTTTTGCCCAAACTGGTGCAGTATTAGCCGTCATGTTGAAAACTAAAAATGCTAAATTAAAAGAACTATCGATCCCTGCATTTATTTCAGGTATCTTCGGTGTGACTGAACCGGCTATTTACGGTATTACACTACCTAGAAAAAAACCTTTCTGGGCCTCTTGTATTGTGGGTGGTGTGACTGGTGCCATCGCCATGGGATTAGGGATGCAAGGTTATCAAATGGGTGGGTTAGGTATCTTCCGTTATCCTAGCTCTATCTCGCCAGATGGTGATGTTAAATTTGCGATTTATGCCATCATTTTAGACGTCTGTGCTCTAATTGCAGGGTTTGCAGTTGCTTATGCCCTTGGATTTAAAGACGATGAGCCAACGATTACCATGTCTAAAGAAGAAGCTAAATTAGCGACAACTGGTCAAAGTAAAAAGTTATCAAAAGAAGACATTTTTTCACCAATCGCAGGTCAGGTATCACCCTTAAGCGCGGCTAAAGATGGGGCATTTGCTGACGGTATCTTAGGTAAAGGCGTGGTCATCGAACCTGCCAACGGTGACGTTGTCGCTCCCTTTGACGGAACGGTCATGACCCTCTTTCCAACCTACCATGCCATTGGCTTAATTTCAGAAAATGGCACGGAAGTCTTAATTCACATTGGGATTGATACAGTTCAACTTGATGGAAAAGGCTTTGAAGCTTTCGTTAAACAAGGTGACACCGTGAAAAAAGGTCAAAAGTTAGTACATTTTGATATTGATACCATCACCAGTGCCGGTTACAGTACACAAGTTCCGATTATTATTACCAATACACCTGACTTTGCAGATGTTATTCCAACCTCCGAAGCCACGGTTAAACCTAATGATTTATTAATTACAACGGTCATTGCAGACTAAGCAGATAGAAGAAAAGGAGCAGATAGGCATGAGTTTTCCAACAAATTTTTTATGGGGCGGCGCAACAGCAGCTAATCAATGTGAAGGAGCTTGGGATGTCGATGGCAAAGGGGATTCTATCAGTGACCACAATCGGGCTGGTAGCCGCACCTCAGGCACTCGTCGCACATTTGATTTAGACATTTCTGATAACTATTATTACCCAAGTCACACAGCCATTGACTTTTATCACCACTACAAAGAAGATATTGCCATGTTTGCTGAAATGGGCTATAAAACCTATCGGATGTCGATTAACTGGACCCGGATTTTTCCAAAAGGGGATGAAACAACTCCTAACGAAGCAGGCTTACAATTTTATGACAACGTCTTTGATGAATGTGCCAAATACGGGATTGAACCCCTTGTCACTATTTCTCATTTTGAACTGCCCTTCCATTTAGGCAAAGAGTATGACGGTTTCTTAGACAAACGAGTGATTGGTTTCTATGAAAATTATGCCGTAACCTTATTCGAACGATACAAAGATAAGGTCACCTATTGGTTGACCTTTAACGAAATTAACTTTGGGACACTGCCCCATGGTTTGCGAATTAATGGCCTATTTAATCGCGACTACACGGAGTCAGAGCAATATCAGGCACTGCACAATGTCTTTTTAGCTTCTGCTCGTGCCGTTATTGCTGGACACAACATTAATCCAGACTTCAAAATTGGGTGTATGTTGGCGTACATCACCATGTACCCAAAAACATGTAAACCTGATGATGTGTTAAAAACCCAGCAAATGAATGACAAACTGAACTTTTTCTGTGGTGACGTTCAAGCAAAAGGGAAATATCCGTACTATATGACACGTTACTTTGCACAAAATGATATTCAGGTTGAGATCACACCAGAAGATGAATCCTTACTGCAAAAAGGAACAGTGGATTACTATACATTTAGTTACTACATGACAACTTGTATCGCAGCTGACTTAGATCAACGTGAGGATAAATCAGGTGGCAATCTATTTGGTGGTGTGTCCAATGAGTATTTAGAAACAAGTGATTGGGGTTGGCAAATTGATCCAGTCGGCTTACGTTTCACTTTAAATCAGATTTATTCTCGTTATGAATTACCATTAATGGTGGTTGAAAATGGCTTAGGGGCTTTCGATGAACTCACACCAGAAGGTACCATCGAAGATGATTACCGCATCGATTACTTCAAACAGCATATTGTCGAAATGGGCAAAGCCATCGATGACGGTGTTGATTTAATTGGCTACACACCTTGGGGCTGTATTGATTTAATCAGTGCAGGCACTGGGGAAATGAGCAAACGCTACGGATTTATTTATGTAGACCGAGACGACGAAGGAAATGGCTCACTCAAACGTTACCCGAAAAAATCATTTTATTGGTATAAAAAAGTAATCGAAAGTAATGGGGAAGACTTATAGATCAGTAAAACTTCTGTCTTCACGTATAAGAAACAAAAAGTAGTGAGAGATGTCTGTCTCTCACTACTTTTTTGCTTGTCTGAATAGGTCCCATGAACTAAACAGACTAGACTCTAAATGACAAAAACTATCCGTTTAATCCTTGAGCGTCATGATCGATTTTAAGCAAATCTTGATAAAAAAGATACCTCGCTCCCTCACCAAGGTCTATCGTGAGTCACTAATCAACCATTCCCTTTGGTGCTAGTTGCTTTCCCTATAAACGACACATCCTCATCTTAACGCTCATTTCACACCTTTTCTTATCGTTATATCATTATAATAGCATATCATTTGTATTAAATAATATAACATGTTACATTAATCCATGTAAGCGGTACAAAAAAATATTAGGAGGAATCAACATGAAAAGAACCATGCTCAAAGCAGTCGTTACACTAGGTCTATTAGTAGGAGGTTTATCTGTTTCAGCCACTGTCACTCACGCTCACGGTTATGTGTCATCCCCCGGTAGTCGTGCCTATTTCGGTAGTAGCCAAGGTGGAAAGCTAAATAAAAACGTTGGACGGGCTGAATGGGAACCTCAAAGTATCGAAGCACCTAAAAATACCTTTATTCCAGGAAAATTAGCTAGTGCAGGCGTTAGTGGCTTTGATCCCTTGGATATTCAGACACCCGACCGTTGGCACAAATCAGAGATCCCAACTGGCCCACTTGCCCTCACTTGGACCTTAACCGCACGTCATAGAACCTCTACGTGGGATTATTACATCACAAAACAAGGTTGGGATCAAAATCAACCGTTAGATATTAAAAATTTTGAGTTAATCGGTCAAATTGATGATAAAGCGGCCATTCCGGAAGCTTCCGTCAAACATAACATTACCGTTCCAAGTGATCGTAAAGGTTACCACGTCATCTATGCCGTCTGGAATGTTTACGACACAACCAACGCCTTCTATCAAGCAATTGATGTCACTATTAAATAACCAATAACCTAACCTAAAGGAGCCACGTACATGAAAATCAAATCGTTTATTCCCGCCTTTTTACTCGTTTCAGGTATTGCCTTAGGTAGTTTACTGACTACCGTCTCCGCACAAGCCGCTGACACAGCTAGCGAGATGGTCAGTGTCACCAATAAAAAGGTCCTTGTGGGATATTGGCATAACTGGGCGTCCAAAGGCAGAGATGGTTACAAACAAGGAACATCTGCCAATATTTCATTAGCTGACGTCAATAAAGCTTATAACGTCGTTCCCGTCTCCTTTATGAAAAGTGATGGCCTTAGCCGCATTCCAACTTTTGCGCCCTATAACCAAACAGATGCAGCTTTTCGTCAAGATGTGTCATTACTTAACAGCCAAGGTCGGGCTGTCTTATTAGCCCTAGGTGGCGCAGACGCCCATATCCAATTAAAAACAGGTGATGAACAAGCTTTCGCCGACGAAATCATTCGCCAAGTGGAAACCTATGGCTTTGACGGCCTAGACATTGATTTAGAACAATCGGCCATTACAGCTGGTGACAATCAAACAGTCATTCCAACTGCCTTGAAAAAGGTCAAAGAACATTATAGAACCCAAGGTAAGAATTTTATCATCACAATGGCACCAGAATTTCCTTACTTAAAACCAGGCGGGGCCTATGAAAAATACATCACGTCATTAGATGGTTATTACGACTATATAGCCCCACAGCTATATAATCAAGGTGGTGATGGAGTTTGGGTCGATGAAATCATGACATGGATTCCTCAAAGCAATGACGCCTTGAAATACGAGTTCCTTTATTACATGTCAGATTCCATGATTCACGGAACACGAACCTTCTTGAAAATTCCAAACGACAAATTGGTTTTAGGACTTCCAGCAAATGTTGATGGTGCTGGTAGTGGGTATGTCATCGACCCAACCGCTGTTTACAAAGCACTTGATCGACTAACAAAAGATGGAAATCCCATTAAAGGCTTGATGACCTGGTCTGCCAACTGGGATACTGGTAAAAATGTAAACGGTGTTTCCTATAACAATGAATTTGCGACGCGATACGCTCAAATTTTACAATAGTCTATCAACGTAAGCTTAGACCCCCAAAAGTTAGACCATACATCTAGCTTTTGAGGGTCATTTTTTTGAAACTATTCGGTCTAGCTATTTTGAACAACTTGCTGCTCTAAATTTAGTAAAAAAACGAGGAAAGTAATCCCGGTCACTATTTTTCTCAATGAGGGTTGCCATTTGTTAAAGGACGCACGATCACTGACTTATTTCTTCACCGAAATAGCCAGAACTCTCGCTTACTAAACACCCTTTCTCAGTGATAGACACTCTACGATAAATGCCCTTCTCCCCCTTCTTTTTTCACTACAAGTAGCCTTCTTAAAATCAGCAAGAAAACAAAAGCCGAAGAAAATCCTACTGTGACATCTGACAAGAAATGAGCCCCTTGCATCATGCGACTAAACATGATAATCCCTGCATACACCAGAGCCCCAAGAAATAGTTTTTTTTCATATTTACGCCAAGAAGGTTGAATGGTTGCTAATAAACTTAGGAGCAAGGTGGACCCTGCCCACTGAGAATGACCTGAAGGGAAGGACTTAATCTCTTCTTTCGATGGCACAAAAGATAAATACGTCTTTCCATTAGCTTGGTACCACCTAGTAAATAGATCAAAATTATCTTGCATCGATCTAAATCGTACTCTGCCAACCATCGGTTTAATTGACTCAACTAATACCATGGAAGCTAAAATGGCCAGAACAATCGCTGCCCCAACTCTTCTACACTGGTTCCCGTATTCTTTTGGAATTCTCGAAACAAAAAATCCTGAAACAGGTGCAATTATAAATAAATAGATAAACCCTATATTATCGATATAATTAATGACTAACACACCACCAAACATGATGAACAACACATAAAAGAATCCTGACAACACCAGAAAAAACTTCTTCGATTTTTTAAAGTCATAGCTAAATAACAATAACGAGGCGGCTAGAACAACTATCGTTCCCAGAACTACTGGAGCAAAGTGTTCAAAAAAATAAGAAAAAGCATTCCCTTTTCTGAAAACAGCTGTTGCAATCTCAAAATCCCAAATCGTGCCAATTCCCAACAAGACTAAAAGTCCTGCGCCAACACCCATAAATAGTTTTCTCATATTTCTCCTCCATTCGTTAAAATAACATTTTTATACCAGAAAAATGATTTTTTGCGATAACGCCTATATGTTCCCTTGCCTTCGTTATCCAAATCTATATAGATAAACCCATACCGTTCACTCATTTCACCAGTACTGGCGCTGACCAAATCAATACAGCCCCAAGGCGTATAGCCCATTTCAGCAAATAACCCAATGTCTTCTTTGTAATGACGATACATGTTAATGCCTTCCTTAGCTGGATAAAAATGCGTATCATCAAATTGGAGATAAGTCATCTCCCCAGTCATAATCGGCAGTCGGTCTTCTCCCGCCGGAATAAGATCTACATTTGCTAGTCCCCGACCGCCTGAGGCATAACCACCTTCACATTGATTGGCGGCTGTTGCTCCACCCCATAAAAAATGATCAGGAAACGGCTTCTTTTTAATCATCTATATCACCTTTCTTATTTAATAACGGATGCTACTGGTTGACCACTGTCAATCAAATCGGTGTCGTGTTGGGGTATAATATCCAAATAATCCTGGCTGTTTGTGACAATCGTTAACACGGTCGGATCATATCCTTTAGCAACTAACTCCTCTAAATCGACCTCTAGTAAAACCTCGCTGACACTAACCGTGTCCCCCACACTCACCTTAGTCGTAAACCCTTCCCCTTTAAGTTCAACCGTATCAATCCCTACATGGACTAATACCTCCACCCCTTCTGTACTCTTCAACCCAATAGCATGTTTCGTTTCAGCAATCAACACCACTTCCCCCTCGATAGGCGACACAATCTCACCTGATTTAGGGGCGATGGCCACTGTATACCCCATGATTTTTTCTGAAAATGTCACATCACTGACTGTCTCCACTGGAATAAGTTTCCCTTCAGCCGCCCCGTGGATTGTGATTGTTTTTTGAGAGTCATCTGTTTTATCTGCCTCCTTTTTATCAGGTCCTTCCTCATCAACTCCCATTAACCAAGTCGCAATGAACGCCACTAAAAAGGATGCCACACTGCCACCAATTGCAACTAAAAAATTTTGATTGTTCGTTGGATCTATATAACCCGCTAAACCAACAATCCCTGGCATCGCCATGGCAAAAGCCTTAATTTTAAAAACAGCTACAACAGCTCCAGCAATCCCACCGCCAATCATCGCCCCATAAAATGGCTTTTTCAATTTTAAAGTGACACCATACATCGCTGGCTCAGTAATCCCAATAACAGCAGAAATACCGGCTGAGAGAGAGACCTGTTTCATCTCACTGTTTTTGGCTTTAGCGAAGACGGCAAAGGTGGCTCCGGCCATAGCAAAGGTCGCCATTAAAGTGGCCGGCATCATCGAATTATCAAAACCAAGTTCAGCAAAGTTATTAATCATAATGGGGCTCAGCGCATAATGCATTCCCGTCATCACCAGTACAGGATAAAAAGCCCCGACTAAGGCTCCGCCCACTATACCTAAGTGTTCAAACAACCACGTCACTCCTACTGATAAAAAACCACCCGCATATGTTCCTAATGGTCCTAGGACAACCAAGGTAATGGGCACCACAATCATCAACGTAAACATCGGAGTAAACATGATTGAAACCGCTTTCGGCATCCATTTTTTCACGAAGTTGTGCACGTGTTTTAATAAATAAGTTGCCAATATAATCGGAATAACCGATGAACTATAAGCAATAAAAGGGGCGGGCAATCCCCCTAATAACGTAATGCCTGTCACTGTTCCACCAGCCATTAACTCATTCACCCCATTGGTCATCGTTGGGTATAACAAAACACCCGCAACAGCCATTGCTAAAAACTCATTGGTTTTAAACTTACGGGCACTGGTTACGGCTAAGAAAAACGGCAAGAAATAAAAGGTAGAATCACTGATCATATTTAATACAACATAGAGTCCACCTTCCGTTGACAGCCATCCAAGGGTGGTAAACAGTGCCAAGAACCCTTTAATTAATCCCGTTCCAGCTATGGCAGACAACATCGGACTAAACACACCTGAAATAATATCCATCAATCCATTGATAACACCTTGTTTCCCTTTTTTCTCAGAGACTTGCCCCTCCAAAAGACCTAATTCCTTGCTCACTTCCACAAAGGCGTCATTTACATCATTACCAATAATGACTTGAAACTGGTCACCAGAGAATTGCGCTCCCATCACGCCTTTCAGCTGTTTGATGTCGTCAATCTTAACCTTCTTTGTATCCACTACGTTAAAGCGTAAGCGTGTCACACAATGCCACGATTCCGTAATATTTTTTTTACCACCTGTTAAGTCAATAATCTGCTTTGCTAATTCTGAATAGTTCGCCATCATACTCTCCTCTTTTCAATTAAAATAAAAAACCAAACACAGAGAAAACAACCACGTCTTCATCATGTTTGGTTATGCCTGACTCAGTCAGTAACAGTCCATATTTAGTTAGTCTCTCGTGGTCACTCTTTCAATGTGTAAGGTTAAATAAAATAATTCCTCATCCTTTACCGGACGGTTGACGTTATTTTCAAGCATCCTCCCGACTTTTTCAGCCACTTGGTTGGCTTTCCGATAATTCTTTTGAACAATTTCGATTAATTGTGCATCTACTGTTGTCCCTTTTTCATTTTGGTGCATCTGCCTCAAAATAAAATACCTTAAGTGAGTGACAAACCTGATGTAATTAACAGAATTTTGATCCAACATCACTTGATAATGGTATTGAATAAGTTCAATTGACCGATTAATTAACTCCGTTAACAGTGCCGTTTGGACATTTTTCCCCGTATCATATTGTGCATTAACAAAGTGATACGTCAAAAACGTTTGCTCACTTCTGGGCAATCGAATACCTGTTTTTTTCTCAATTAAATACAGAGAATCAATAGCTGCCTCAAATTCTTTAGGGTACATTTTCTGAACTTCCCATCTTAGGGTTTCAGGATAATCATAGGTCTCACCACTTCGTTTAACCGCATAATTTAAGTGATCCGCTAATGCTAAAAAATGACTATCATCTAATTTAGGAATTCCCAATGAATCGGCCGCCTGTTGACTAATTTCTTCAGCTAATATCAAGATATCTGATGACAGATTCTCAATTAATCGATTAATACTATTCTGTTGGGTCTCATTCATCGTTTCGGATTTAAAGATCCTTTCAATATCCTCCAACCGAACTTTTTGTCCCACCGTTTTACCATAAGAAATGCCATTTCCAATGGCAATAATCTTTTCTCCGTCTTCCGCCCTTAACCAAGCCACATTATTATTTATTTTTTTTTGAAACCTCACTTTCTCACCTCCCACAAAAAAAAGACGTTAAGAGACCTACCATTTACAGTAAGTTTTTAACGTAGGTAATGCCTGATCGAATCAGTAACAGTCCAGATTTAATTAATTACACTATAACACCGGATGAAACCGCTGTCAATGTTTTTTTTAAAAATAAGGCAACTTTCGATTTAACAAAAAAAAGCATGATATCATCTCATGCTTTCTCCTGGAAAATGTGTGTATTTACCTCGGTTTTGTCTTGACCATTAGCTCAACGACACTCGTTAAAACGCGATTATGAGCGCTTTTTTCTCGATGTTGAGTGACTCTTCGACTTTTTACCTGCTCGACGGGCGCTTGCCTTAGCTTGGTCTTTTTTCTGCTTGATAATCCAAATGACCAAAATCAGAATCACCACACCTAAAACAACTCCGCCAATGATGATATACAATAGATTATCGTTGGACTCTTCCGCTAACTCAACGGCCTTATCATTAAACTTTTTTGCTTCATCTGCTTTGATTTCAAATTTCTTTTCGAAATTCCAACTTTTACCATCTGCTTCCACAAGCATCTTTAACACATATTTGCCAGCCTTATACGCTTTATTACTCATTTCGATGCCGTAATCAAAATCTGAATTAGGCGCCATATTAAGGTCTTGCTGTGTGCTGTGAAAAATAGGCGCTTCTAGATTATTAGCGGCATAGACATCTGCTGTTACCTTCATATCCCCAATAATCCGTGGTGTCGGGTTTTGCAAAGAGGCTAAAATTGTATTACGGAAATTACGTTGCCCTGCTTTTGCTGCTAATAATTCCAAATCAGATTCAACAGGTTCATCGTTTTCTGATAAGCGAACACCAATCACATAAGCAAACTTATTTTCAATTTGTACCCCAGCTTCGGCTTTTTTGTCGCCTTCTTTTTCTTTTTCACTAAAGTGCAAGCCACCTAAGATAATCCCACTAAAAGCCGTTGGCGGAACACTGACGTTCACGTTAATTTTTTTGACTTCTTTAGCTGCCAACGTCACTTCCGGCTCAACTTTAGCGATGTCAGAAAAGGCTGAGGCCAGTGTGGCATTAAGCTTTGGCTCTGTTACACCATAATCAATAATCCCATTCATATTCGTAATGGCCGTATTGGTTTGAATTAACACGGTCACTTCTTCGTCTGTATTGTTTTTAAGTTCAACAGCTAGTTCTTGATCCTTACCTGGTTGGACACGGACATCAAAATATGTTTTCGATTTATCTCGCTGATTATCTGGTAACTTGGCTTCCACAGAAAAGCTCATCTCTTCCGCTAAAGCAAGCTGGCTCCCAGCTAAATAAATCCCTGTCATACTCATCATCATTACTACTATTCCTATTAATCGTCTCATCATTATCTCACCTTTATATTTAGTTTAGCTACCTACAAACAAGGGCATGAAAAAAGAGACAACATGGTCTAGCTATGTTCCCATCGTAATGATCAAGAACTCTCTCATTTTTCTCGCCTTCCTTTAATCAGATACGGGGGTATCTGCTAAGGTCCACGTTAGACTTGTTTGATAAAACCCAGCTACTTTTTTTGACTCTCCTGGGATGTTTAATTGGACACTGCTTTTGGCTTGTTGGTTGTCCTCACCAAAACGGTTGGCCCACGTTCCCATTCCTTGTTCTGCTTTTGCCGCCACCACTAAAGCTGATTCACCTGTTCCCGTTAAGGTAAACTGAGTTGTCGCTTTAGGTGTGGAAGCGGAACTTCCTGATTTGCTGCTCAACACGGGATGACTAAACACCATTTCCGTGCCATCCAATGTGTGTGCCCCATTTTTAAAGGGGCTGTTTTGTTTGACCATCAAACTCCAACCCGCATTTGAACCACGGTGATCGGTAATTTGAATGAAATTCGGCACCTCAATCAGTTCCCCTTGAGCATTTACCACACGATCCGGTTTAACTTGATAGGTCATATCATTTCCATTGGCTTTCTGACGCCCAAATTGAAAATTAGACACATAATTAAGACTCAAAGGACCTTTCGTGCTCGGTTCATGAGGATTTTCTTCCCCATCCTCACCTGGTGCTGGTTTAACTGTCTCAGTTGGATCCACTGGATTAACTGGCGGTTCACCTTCTTCGCCAGTATTTTTCTCAATCGTCACTGTTGCGTTTGACTTAATGCTTCCTCCATCTGCCGCTATTGCGGAAACAGGCAGAGCTAGCAACGATAATAAACAAGCGCTGTAACACAATTGCTTTTTCACACTCTCACTCCCTTTAAAGAAAGTTAAGGCTTGACCTTAACTTTCTCCTTCCATCCTTATTTAGTTGGTGTGTTTGTCAACGTCCACAAGACTTCTGCTTGATAAGCGCCAACAGTCTTTTTGACTTTACCAGGAATTGTTAACTCAACACTGTTAGCTGCATCGCCCTTTTGGCTCTTATCAGCTTGATTAAGTGTTCCGTATAAAATATTCCATGTTCCCATTCCTTTGTCAGTGGCTGCAGTGGCAATCGTTTTAGCATCGCCATGTTCCAAGACAACTGAACTCGTTGGTACGGTTGGGGCAAATTCAGCATTATCGGTAGCAGCTGGCTCAGCCCAAGCATTAGAAAGGGTGATTGTGCTGGCATCTAATGTTGACACTCCGTTGGTAAATTGCTTGGCGATCTTAGCCGTCAAGTTCCAGCCTTCAAGAGAACCACGGTTGTCCGTTACTTGGACAAAGTTCGGGCGAGCTTGTTTGCCGCCTTCAACAAAGTTTGGCGTTGGCAAAGCTGCCTTATAGGTTTCAGTGTTACCTGACATTTTAATTGTGCCAAAATCAAAAGCTGACACTAAACTGATCCGCAATGGATTCTTTTGACCAGGGTTAACAACACCGCCCTCGCCACCTTCACCACCGTCAGGAGGTGTGATCGTACCGACACCTTCATCATCTTTACCGCCTCCAGGTCCTGTTAACTCCCCTTCGTCATCCCCATCGTCTGCCGTCAATACAACAGTTGAGTTAGCGTTAGCCGTAACTGACCCTTCTTCTGCTTGTACTAATTGAGCACCTAACAGGCTGGTGCTGATTAAACCTAATGCTAATAATGTTACTTTTTTCATTGATAATCTCTCCATTACTCTAATTTAGCGAGCAGGAGACACGCCCCTGCTCTTTCTTTAGTGACTATGTCACTGATTTATCTCGTTAGTTCGGTGGAACCATCTTGTTGGATTATGTTACAAGGTGTCTCTATGATTATTCTGCTGTATAAGGCGCGTCACTTAAAATCCATTTAACCGTTGATTTATATTCAACACCAGCTTTTGCTTTGGCACTTGCAGGAATGTCTAATTTAACCCCTGTGTCTTCTACTAAGGTTTCATAAGCTGCCCCTTGAAGTTTGGTCTCTTCACCAAACTTCAATGACCATGACCCAACACCTGCATTAGCATTAGCCGTCATGACATTTTTCGGGCTGCCATTGATTTCAAAACCAGTTGAAACCGCCGTTGTTGGTGCTAAAGGACTTGATAAGTCAATACCAGCTGGTCCTTTGATACTCGGTTGGTTTAAGCTCAATTTAGTGCCGCCCAACTCAAGATTTTCCGCTCCATCTTTCCCGACAAAAGGACTCGCTTGAACACTTAGATTCCAACCGGTTAAAGCTCCACGGTTATCTGCTACTTGGACAAAGTTAGGAATATTGTTATAAACAGTTGATTTGACGGGCTCCACTAATTTGCCCTCTTTATCCACTTCATCAAGCGTTAATTTAGTTCCTTTTGCCCATAAAGTCATCCCATTGGCATTTAGTTTAATCGGCTTAAAGGCGCCTTCTGTATTACGTTCGTTGAAACGGAAGTGAGAAACCCAAGCAATATTAAAGCTCTTATCGCCATCACCTGGCGTACCATCACTACCATCTGGATTGATTGCGCCGCCATCACCTTCGCCAACCGGTGGAATAACAACCGGTGGTAACTCAATATCATTATCTGCTGCGAATAAAACCGTTGCTTCTCCGTTTGCTACTGGTTGAACCGCGTCAGCAAAAGCTTGTTGCGCCCCTAATACCAATGTACCGAATGTGGCTACGCCTAAAGTGACTAATGTTAATTTTTTCATTTAAATTCTCCTCTAGCTCCATGAGCTTTTTTTGATATACCTTAACGTTTCCTTCTTTGTGCTTAAACTTCAGGGGTTGTTGCTAACACCCAGTTTAATGTTGAACGGTAGTTTTTACCGGCTTTAGGTTGTGCCGTCACAGGGACAGATAATTCAACCCCAGCTTCCGCTTTACCAGTTGCTGTTTCCCCAGCAACTGTGATGCCTTTTAAAACTGGATCCGTTGCTGATTTTGCTCCCCAAGCCAATGACCAGGTTCCTTGACCTTTACCTGTAGCGGCTGAGAACACATTGACAGCTTGAGCAGAAATAATGCTTTTATCAACAGCTAATGAGCTGGCTGGTGCTAAAGATGTGTTATCAGCAGAACCAATCACGTGTCCGCCACTTAAGGTTAATTTCGCTCCTTGTAAAGTTGTGGCTGTTTCAACACCAGCGTCATTTAATTCGAAAAATTCAGATCCCTGAACTTTCACGTTCCAACCAGCATTTGTTCCTGTATTATCTGTCACTTGTAGGAAGTTAGCTAACCCAACTGATTTTTTTCCTGATTCAAAATTCAAGGTTGAAGGTTGAGCAAAACCTTTCATCGTGCTACCAGCGATTTTGATTTCGCCAAATTTAAAATCAGAGACCCAGTTAATGTTAAAGGCCTTTGATCCGTTTCCGCCTGATCCTTCATCTGTTGGATCCACGACTTCTGCAGGACCTTCTGGATTTTTAGGATCCACGACTTCTGGTTTCTCAGGGTCAATACTCGTTGTATCTTCCACGAATTTAACGATTCTGTTGGTTTTTGCCTCTGGATTAGCGGCTTGCACCGTTGCTGTTCCTAATGCTACAACACATAAACTGACTAACCCTAAACTTGCTAATTTGATTGATTTCATTCTTGTCATCTCCAATATTTTTTTTATATTTTACAAGCGAATCGCTTATTTATATACTTCTTTTACGGTAAAACAGGCTGATACTACCGATCATAATAAGACCGATGACACTGGTTCCCAGATGAGACTGCTCACCGGTTTGGGGTAAACTAACCCTCATCGGTTTTTTTGTGCCACCTGTTCCAGGTAATTCTTTAGCCGGTGGATCCGGCAGTTCCTCTGGTTCACTACTGGGGGTATAATCATTGTCAAAATGAATCCCTACCTGACTGTCCATCTCGGCCTCTTCCCCTAAAACCAGGGACGGCAGACCTAACATCACGCTCACGACGATCAGGAAACCCAAACCACTTATTAATTTTTTCATCATGGTCCACTTAATCCTTTCCTGTTGGTGCGTTTGTTAAGAGAATATCCAACTCAGTCTGATAATCCGCCCCTTTTTCAATGAAGCCTGATGGCACTTGTAAGAAGAACCCTTCTGCTTCACTCCAGGTCACCTGATTACTTGGGGTCGGAGTGTCTTTCGTGTAAATCGTCTGGAAACTATCGTTTAACAATCGATCGTTTGTCGATTCTTTGATCAATAGACCAGCACCACGTAATTCTTTACCGCCAGCCGTTTTGAACGGATTGGCCACCTTAGCTTGAATCACCCAGGCATCTTTTTTCATTCGACTATCAAGAACCGTGAAACTCCAGTTTGGATTGGTCCGTTTAATTTCCTGTGTATGGGATTTGATCGTCGGCGTACCAAAATTCAGATTAGCCAAAGGACCCACGATTTGTAATTCCGGTCCACTTCCCACAAAGGTCATCGTGTAAGCAAACTTAAGATAGACATTGCTGGTTCCCGTTGGTTCCGCCACATACACACTTCCTTGGGCTTTTTCCCCAACGGCCAAATCAAACTTAGGATAAGTCTTAAAGCCATTAGGTAGAATCCCCACATAATGAATCGGATTAGCTCCCTCAGGTAAACTCAGATAATGCTCCAAGTTATTGTAGTGAGCCTCATACCGCTCTTTAGTGGCTGTTGACTCGGAATCAATGGTAATCTCTTTCGACTTAAGCTGATTTAAGTACAAAGGAACAAGACCATTTTTAGTCACTACAACAAAACTTGTTTGATTCGGTAAGCCTGTTAGTTGAGTTGGCCCTTCACCCTTGGTATATAAGGCAAAGCCCTCCACGGTGTACAGGCGTAAGACATCGCCATAACTAACGTTCAATTTCCCGCCTGTCCCTAATTGACCCACCATTTGAGCAGGTGTAGACGTGCCTAAGGCTTGAAGAGATACCTCTCCCAGTGAGTTCGGTCCAGCCGTTAATTCTTTGGCATTGTCTTTTCCAGCTACTTCCTTAGATAAGTCAACATGAGTCAATTGATAATAAGGTTGACTACCGATACTGCCAGACAATGGTTTGGTTTCACTTCCCACTGGCAAATTCCCATAGGTCGTGGTTACGAAGGGTTGTTCATCCTCCTGATGAAGAGTGATGGCCATGGTGGATTGTTTGCTTGGAGAACCAAGATTCGTTCCACTGCCACCAATCGCCAGGGAATCTCCCCAAGTGACCGTTACCGGCACCTCAATGTCAATGGTCACTGTCGGTGAGGCTGTTTCCGCTAGTTTAACGGTCATTTTCGTCTCAGTTAATCGATCAGTAATCGGCCCTTTGACTAAAGTCACCGTGTAATCACTAATCGATTCGTTTCCTTTCATGACATTTTTAACCGTGTCATGAAGTTTGGCACTGGTCCAATAACTTGCCCCAGACCCTAAGGTGACGGATTGAGGGACTGCTTCTGCCCCAAGATCAGCATCCACATTGATTGTAATAGTAGCATCTTTTGTTGTAGCTTCTTTGGTACCACGAATCGTAGCCGTATATGATTTCGATACTTCAGCTTCCGCCGTTAACGTGGTGGTTGTCACCGCTAGGTTAATATCTGTTTGTAAGCCAGTTGCATTATCCCAGGCGATGGCTTTTGATTTGTCTAAAATCAATCCGTCGATGGCTTCTTTACCAAGGCCCTCTACTGCACTTTTACTAATGGAAAAATCATTTCCCGCAACGGTTAAGCCCGTTGTCGGAACTGTGCCAGCAACAACATTGACTGGGACATCATAGACAATTGATTTAGTCGAATCTTGTTGATCAGAATAACGAACCTTGGCATACTGTAAACCAAGTTTACTGGTATCAACTGGTTTCTCATCTACATACTCGTAAGTTGCTGTATGACCAGGTAAAATCACCGAATCTTTCAGCAAAGAAGCTGCGGTTTTATTCCAGACTGTTCCTTGTTTAACGCTTTGAGCAACTGGTGTGGCGCCAAAATGATAGGCATTAATTGAAACTGCATAGTCTTCTGATGGCAAGTTTTTCATGGCACCATCTGATTCATTGATAGCGAATAAACTCGTCTCGTAAGACTTAATTGGCTTTGTCCCGTCATTTAAAACAGTTGGCAATGTCCGTCTTGGTATAGATAATAAGCCTTTAAATTCTTTGTTGGTATCTGCAACAAATGGTACGGTTACTTCTTCATTATTAGGATAATTAATATAAATTGTTCCCGTATTGCCTGCAACAGGGATTTTACTTAAGGTATAATCCGTATTAAACGATTCACCCTCATGGTCAGAATAAACATTAATTACTTCCGGATTGGCTTTAAATTTCATGTACGGTAGCTCATCGCCAGCAAATAATTCATAACCAGTTCGCAAAGCTTTTTCTGGTTGAATATCAGTATTTGGTGCCCCTATTTGGTAAGCAGTGTCGGTACCACCAATATATTTATAGCCTGACGCCACATTCCAATTTTCTACCCCTGGTCTACTAAAATCATTTCCAAACCAGTTATATTTATATAAAGATCCACCACTACCAGTACCTCCTCCTAATTGAGATCCAGGAGCAAACATTGTATAAGCTGATAACCATTCATTTTTTTCATCCGCCAACTTAATTGAAAATCTACGATTTGCCGATGGCTTAATATAAAATCCTTTTTTTCCTCCCAAACTATATATTGGAACCAAATCATCGTAATAATCTGTGTCAGTATATTCCATCAATCCGACTTTTCTCATCTTTAAATCCAAATTATAGGTAGATAAATAGACTGAAAAATTCAAGTTACGATTTAAAGATAAATCATATACATACAATAAATGATTTTCTGAATCTACTAAAATTTGTTTTAAATGATTTCCTTTTTTTAAATAATAAGTATCTGTGAGGAAAGAATCGATATGATTACTACCTATTCCTTTATAACTATGAAATTCGTTCGTAGTCAGCTCATCATAGATCTTTTTACCGTCAACAAAAGGTATAAAACTAACTTTCCTATCTCCATAGGTGTATGATTGACCAGCAGCATCTTTAACGATAAAGCCAGTTTCTCCCGCTCCTGTATTATGGGTGCTCATCCCCCGTTGGTCATAACCTATTTTCGATTTATTGATAGGATTTTCTACAACCCCACTTTTAGCACCTAATGGTATTGATTCCCAATCATCTAACTCCCCATTAAACATATCATCAGGCAACAATATGAGGGATGAGGTAACCATCTTTAAAGTATTATCTTTTAAAGTGATTTGATAAGTTAACTCATAGGAACCCATAGGAGACTCGCTCTGCATTGTGCCAATATTTATCAACGAAAGTGGTAAGCTATCACCTGTGGCTATGACCCTTGCCATTGGTCTGAATTTTTCTTGAAGATAGCTAGTTATTTCAGAAGCAGTCTTCCCCTTGATTTCAGATTTTTGGATAAGTGAAGTACCATTTGATGCCAAAAATGCTATTTCATTATCCAATAGTTCTACTTGATTATTCGTAACAACAATTGGAATAGGAAAAACCTGAGAAATATTAGGATAAGTTCTATCTGTTATTTTTATATAACCCAGATGAGAACCAGCTTTCTTGGTATCAAATTGATTTTTAGGGACTGTGGGATCCCCATCTTTATTCGCAACCCACTCATATGTTGATTGATATGCTTGGCTGCCAGACATAGTAAGATAATTGGAAAATAATTTGGTTCCATTATCTCCCATATCTAAAGTCATATCTTGTCCTATAGAAATAAATGGTATTTTTAAATCTACGCCAAAAACTCTTGTATTTTTTTCCACATTAACTGTTTGGTTACCTTGCTCAATTTTAAGTGTTACCTTATAATTCCCTATCTTATGATTGGGCATGGTTGTATCACTAACAGAGATTTCTACTGGTTCACCTGTTTGTGTATCCCACGCACTTGGATTTATTTTCGATTCCAATAAAGCTAAAAGTTCTTTTTTAGTTTTATTTTTTGTTTCAACTGCATAAAGAAAAGAATCGCTCGATTTATACATAACCGCATTTGATAAAGTAGTTGAGGTTTCTGTATCAAACACATTTATTCCAATTTTTATAATAGTTGATACAGTAGGATCATATTTATCCACCATTTTTACATAAGCCCATTTGAAGCCTACTTCACTTGAGTCAAACTTAGTCAATGCTTCACCATTTTCATTTACCCAGGAATAGGTTGCAGTAGTTGCGGTCGTGTCAGTTACTGTTTGAAAAGAAGAAAATAAGTTGGTCGGGCTAGTTGATAATGATAGTTGAGCATTTTGAGCTACTGTTATCAATTTTTGCTTAAGTGCGCCAAACACACGAATTCTTTTGGAAATAGATACTGGCGTTCCTTCATCAATCTTAAATGTTGCATAATAGTCACCAAGAATATTTGGTTTGACAGTTGTCGTAATGCTATATGGCACTTCTTCCCCCGTCTCCGTAAGCCACACTTTTACATTCGCTCTCGTTGCAATTAATTCCTTTACCTCATCATCTGTTTTCCCGTTGAGCTCATTTGGGTATAAGATGATGCAACCATTCACAGGGAGATACTGAAATGCGGTTTTATTCGTTTGTACTGTCGTATTCGCATCAGTAATCGTTACCGGTATTGGTACTCTGACACTTCTGCCACCTGCAGTTTCCGTAATTTCCACATAGATAAATTGAAAACCAGTGGTAGTACTACTCGGTATTGCAGGTTCGCCATTTGCATCAACATATTTCCATGTGATAGCTGTAGAACCTGATGGAAGAGTTAGCTTTTCAAGCATTAACTCCACTTGAGCTTTAAGGGCTCCTGCTGTGGGGAACTTGCCATTTTTGACTAAAGTAAAAGCTTTTGCTTTCGCAATCAAGCCGTCATTTTCAATTGGCTCGATGGCACGTAAACTGCTACGCGGTGAATCAGTCCCCTTGCTGACTTTAACCTCATTTTGCTTGGCTTGCGGTTCGGCACCAGCTATATCATCTGATTGTTTTAACCATCCCACCAAACCCAAAACCGCAATACCAGTACTTAACATCAGCCATACTTTCAACTTTTTACGTTGTTGTTTCATTGATCTCTTTCGCTCCTTTAACTATCTGTATTCGTTTATTTCCTTATCAGAACATGTCACTCCCTTCAACTGTCATGGGATGTTAGTCATTATCAAACTGGTCCTAAGTTATTTCCTCAATTACCCTTTCTTATTACCAATAAGGCACTGTTGCCCTCATCCAGATGATCAATACTGTAGATAGAAGGAAATGATAATTGGAAGAGCCTCTTCTTCTTTATCTGACACCTCAGTCACAACGATTTGATTTAACCGGCATTTTATAAGTTTGTGCGTTTCCTTTTTATCACTTTATTATCGTAACCTATTCGAACAGCATAATCATTTCTTAAATCGGTGAATGAAAAACTTACTTTTGACCCCTTTTCATGAATTTTTTCTGTAAAAAAAAGAACAGCACGTTCTCTTAGGTCTCATAAAAACCTTTATTTGTCTAGGTCTACGGCCTATTTCCTAACCCCTGACAGGTAATTCATTTTTAAGTTAAGTAAACCCTTATTTTTGAAATATTATAAATTTCTTGTTTATTTAGCACCTCTTTTTCAGCTTTTTTTATTATCAATTTAACAAAATCACGTCACATACTTTGTTGTGTTCACAAAAGATTGATCTATCTTTTGTGTTATCTGAACATTTATAACGACAAAAAAACGCTCCTCCCAACTTTGAGAGAAACGTTTTCTACTATATTATTATCAAATTAACTGTGTCCCATAATCACATGTGGCACATAAGGTTCTTCCAAAAAGGCCACATCTTCTGCACTAAGCCTAACTTCTAGTGCTTTAACCGCATTGATTAAATGACTTTCCTTCGTCGCCCCAATAATCGGTGCCACCACCTGTTCTTTTTGCAACAACCAAGCTAAGGCAATCTGAACCCGTTCGACTTGATACTTTTCTGCCAGTTCCGCCACCCGTTCCACAATGACCCGATCCTGATCCAAGGTTTGATCATATTTGGCTTGGGCTACTTTATCCGTTTCAAACCGTTTGGTCGTGGCTGACCAGTCACGGGTCAAACGACCTGAAGCTAAAGGACTGTATGGCGTAACCGCAATCCCTTGATCCTGACACAAAGGTAGCATCTCCCGCTCTTCTTCCCGATATAATAAATTTAAATGATCCTGCATGGAGACAAACTTCGTCCAACCATTTTTCTCCGCTACGGCCTGAGCCTTGGCAAACTGCCAGGCAAACATCGCCGAAGCCCCTATGTATCTGGCCTTTCCAGACTTAACAACCTCGTGAAGAGCTTCCATGGTTTCTTCGATTGGCGTGTCGTAGTCCCAACGATGGATGATATAGAGATCCACATAATCCATGCCTAACCGTTCCAAACTTTGATCAATTTCCGATAAGATCGCCTTTCGTGATAAGCCTCTGCCATTTGGCCCCTTGCGCATTTCTGAAAACACCTTGGTTGCGACCACAATCTCATCGCGATTAGCAAAATCTCTTAAGGCTTTTCCTAAAATTCGTTCACTGGCACCATAAGAGTAAACATTGGCCGTGTCAAAAAAATTAATTCCTAATTCCAAGGCTGTCTTAATCACCTTGCGGCTGTCTGCCTCTTCTAGAACCCATTCATGAAAGCCACTGTTCGGATCACCAAATCCCATAGCCCCCAAACAAATTTGTGAGACTTCCATCCCTGTATTACCGAATTTTACATACTCCATTAAGCTTCCTCCTCTATACTGACTATCAACATCATACACCTTGGAGTGAACTCCAAGTCAAGACAAATTAATTTGTAAAAAAACGCCTAACCCTTTTGGATTAAGCGTCTCTATTTAGTCTGGCTTAGCAGCCAGTATCTCGATTTCTATTTTGATCTCAGGTAATCCCAGAGCGGTAATGTAAGCAATGGTCATGGAAGGATTAGTCGTAAACAACTCTCCCCAGACCTGATAAAAATGCTCCCAGTCAATCTCTTCCACTGACCAGACGTTGACTTTAATGACATGATCAGATGTCAGCCCTTCTGAGTCTAGAGCTCGCTTAATATTGTGAAAGGTATTCTCAACCTGTCCTTGAAAACTATCAGGTAAGTTCCCTGACAAATCGACCCCAATTTGACCGGAAAAAGTATACAAGGTACTATTTTTGGGAACCACCGTCACATGGCTGTACTCTCCCACTGGTGCTGGCATTGTGCTTGGATTTTTTCTTATAATTTGTGTCATTTTTCTTCCTCTATTCTTTAATTTTGGACAGACTCCACCCGTGATTAAAGAATTCTAGAAAAAAACAGCAGTTGAGTAGCCGATTCCCATGGATAAAAAACCTAAAATTTTCTTTTTCATTCGCTACTCACCTCACTTTCATTATTAGTTTAACGAAACTAACCGAAAAAGTAAAGCAATCACTTCACGGCTAAATTAAAAAGGAGGCAGAACTTCATGAATGGATCCTTACATTTTGGTTGTGTTTCTCATGCAATAAAAAATTCACTTGCCACTCCTCAAAAGCATCAGAAATACTTTTCATTACACGTAAACACACGTATAATGAAATAAAAAAGGGAGAGACAACATGAAAACCAAAGCAATAAAACAAGGAAACATACTCATGGTAACCTTACCTGCGGCTTTAGGAATAACTGGAGGCAGAGAATGGTGATTGTGACCTATATCAACAAGCAAAGCGACGTCTTCCACTAGTGGTTAGAAAGACACATTATAATAGGGCCACTCGCTGCTGTCATAAAATTAGAAATCTAATTTTGCGATATCTCTTTATTTTTTCAGATTCGATTTACCAAACTAAACCAAATCTGATTTAAACCGACAGTATGGCTACTAAAAAAAAAGCAAACCGCGTTATTCATGCTTTTTGGAATCTTCTCCCACCTTTCTTCACAAAGCATTTCAGCACGAACCCTTCAAACAAAAGAATTTAACTTAATTCTTTGTTAAAATCGAGCTCAAAATCACGAGAAAAAGGCATGAATAATGCCTTTTTACAAAAAACAAAAAATATGTAAAAATAAACCTATGAACGGTGCTTACTCCCTTTTACTATTTCCATAAGTGAGGGAAGTTAATAGGATGTTTCATTCACTAAATTTGATTTAGCATGGCACTGGTAACCTAAGTCTTCAGCTACTACTCACTTCTTATTAATAACGTGTTTTATGACTCATCAAACAGCTTGTCACAACTCAGTTGACATGAGACTTACACCTTCATAACGCGAGTTAAAGTATGAAAAAAAGCTGCCATATCAACATTATTAAAGGAGTCATCATTTAAATAACACAGGTCAAAATGTCAACTGATTACGGACATGAGCACCATTCTCAGTTTTATACCATAACATCATTTTTAAATTACCACTCTATAAAAGCAGAAAATCCTGTTAAGACTCACTTAATTCACGTAAACTGTTACAAGTTCATAAATAACAGTTTTGCATAGTGTCAAAATCCGCTGTCGTCAATCAGTTAACATCGGACGATTCACTCAATATCGACCTTAGATACATGGAAAATCCCCGTATAACAAGGCTAAAAACATGTCCTTCACTTAAATAACACAGGACTAAATGTCAACTGATTACGGACATGAGCTCCATTCTCAATTTTATACCATAACACCATTTTCAAATTACCACTCGATAAAAGCAGAAAGTCCTGTTAAGACTCACTTAATTCACGTAGACTGCTGAAAGCTCATAAATAACAGTTTTTCCTAGTGTCAAAATTGACTGTCGTCACTCAGTTGACATCGGACGATTCACTCAATATCGATCTCAGATATATGGAAAAAGTCCCGTTTAACAAGGATCAAAGCATGTCCTTCACGTAAATAACACAGGACAAAATGTCAACTGATTACGGACATGAGCCACATTCTCAGTTTTATGACATAACATCATTTTTAAATAACCACTCGATAAAAGCAAAAAGTCCTGTTAAGACTCACTTAATTCACGTAGTCTGCTGAAAGCTCATAAATAACAGTTTTCCCTAGTGTCAAAATTGACTGTCGTCGCTCAGTTGACATCGGACGATTCACTCAATATCGATCTCAGATATATGGAAAAAGCCCCGTTTAACAAGGATCAAATCATGTCCTTCACTTAAATAACATAGGACTAAATGTCAACTGATGTCGGACATGAGCTCCATTCCCAGTTTTATGACATAACATCATTTTCAAATTACCACTCGATAAAAGCAGAAAAGCCTGTTAAGACTCACTTAATTCACGTAGACTGCTGAAAGCTCATAAGTAACAGTTTTGCATAGTGTCAAAATTGACTGTCGTCACTCAGTTGACATCGGACGATTCACTCAATATCGATCTCAGATATGTGGAAAAACCCCTGTTTAACAAGGTTTTAAACATGTCCTCCACTTAAATAACACAGGACTAAATGTCAACTGATTACGGACATGAGCACCATTCTCAACTTTATGACATAACATCATTTTTAAATTACCACTCGATAAAAGCTGAAAGTCCTGTTAAGACTCACTTAATTCACGCAGACTGTTGCACGTTCATAAATAACAGTTTTTCCTAGTGGCAAAAACCGCTGTCGTCACTCAGTTGACATCGGACGATTCACTCAATAGCGCCCTTAGATATATGAAAAAGACCCGTGTAACAAGGCTCAAAACATGTCCTTCACTTAAATAACAGAGGACTAAATGTCAACTGATTACGGACACGGGCTCCCAATGATAGTTTTGTTTCATAACAACCTCACCATGTTCTTTTAAGACCGGTAAGAACTGAGAGACCTTGAAAAAGCTGTCGCAACATTAAGATCTAATGTTACAACAGCTTCTTATTGCCTATTTAATCTCAAAAGGTTCCCCATACATCTTCCACTTAAGGGGTGTTTCTAACTCCATGTTGCCAGCTTTTAAGAATTGCCGTTGGGCCTCTATCCTACTTAGATCTTCGTGAGCATCTTCAAGGCCCATGATCTTTGCCCGCTCATCCAGAAAGCCAGTCAAATAAACCCTTTCATCCCCGCCTTCAGCAGGCGTCTTGGACAATCTTAAGGCTGCCTCACGGATACCAGGAAAGCTTTCAGCCATTGGGACTGAGCCATCACCAGGACCGTGCATGACCATCCCGTCGTAATAAATAAACTGCCCCAGCGTACTCAGCCCATCCTCTTGGGCTTGTTTAACCCCAGGATTAAAGTAAATCCTATCGCGAATCTCATCTTGAGCCTGTTGAAACCCCTTGTCTTTTGCCGCTGCTTTCCAAGCCGCTTCAAACTCAACGCCCAAACCGTCGTGAGACGCCGACCCGTTGACCTTTTCCAAAGCCGGTAAAAATTGAGCCAATTCATTATCTGACTGATGTTTCGTATAGGTTTTCACCAATTCCAGCATATCCCCTGTCCCTGAACAAAAACCAATAATCCCAGCGGTATAACCGCGACCATCCTGAATATCTTCAATATAAGCGTACTGATCCTGCCACTTTAAAGACGAATTTTCCGCACTGGAGACCAGTTCCATGGCAATCTCTTTTTTATCACGATTATTTAAACTGACCTGATCTTTAGTTGAAGCCTGTCCCTCTTCCTTCACATAGCGAGCGCAGCCTCCTATGCCGACGATTAAGACAATAATCGATGACCACATCAGCTTCTTTTTCACCTCTGCCTTCATTCTCAAGCCACCTCACCTTCCAAGCCATCCTCATGAGCCTGTTCCTTCTCGACCATCTGTTTTTCAGCAATTTTAAAGAATGGCCAGTAAATAGCCGCCGCAATGACCATTTCAATGGCTGACCAAAGTCCGGCACGCCAATCCCATCCCGTTGCCATCAACGGGCCAATAATCGGAGGCATTGTCCAAGGAACCATGGTCACAGGCCGATTGATTAAGTTAAGGGTCATCAATATATACGTACTTGCTGCTAAGATTAACGGTATAATCGTGAAGGGAATTAACATCAACGGATTCATGACAATCGGAAAGCCGAAGATAACCGGTTCATTGATTTCAAAGCATGCCCCTGGAAAAGCGACTTTCCCCAGTTCCTTATAAGCCTTACTTTTCGATTTCATCATCAGTAACACCAAACACAAGGTAGCACCAGTTCCACCCACATTGACAAACAAACTGGAAAAACCTGAAGCCGTAATATAAGGCAATTGTTCATGAGCCGCATAGGCCGCTGCATTAGCTGCGACAAACTTGATAAAGATCGGGTCTGCCACGCCTTCCAAGGTCATGTCCCCATGAATTCCCGCCGACCACAATAAGGTCACTAAAAAGGTATAAACTAAAATTCCGGGCAAACTGTTTAAAGCAAAAACCAGCGGTGAGAAGACACTCTCAATAAAGGCACTCACATCAAAGCCAAACACCACCCGCACCACCCAGAAACTCACTAATATGAAGACTGCTGGAATTAATGACACAAAAGAGTTACTAACAGCCGTCGGTACCCCTTCCGGTAACTTAATCACAATATTCCGCTGTAGGAAAAAGCGATAGATTTCCACTGCTAGAATAGCTGAAATAATCGCGGTAAACAATCCCGTTGAACCGAAATTAGCCGTGGACATTTCATACTTATTACTAATTTGAGTGATGATAAACGCCATCAATGATAAGCCCGCCCCAGATACAGCATCCAGTTTATAGGATTTGGCCAGCTCATAGCCAATGCCGATGACCGCTAACAGCGAAATAATCCCCATTGAAGCCGTGACCGCCGCATTTATCATCCCTTCATAAGGCGCTAAAAAAGTCGTCCAGGCCTCGATTGGGATATTCCCAAAAATCAAAAAGATACTGCCCCCAATAATAGCTGGTAAGGTCACAACCAACCCGTTCCGAATGGCAATTAAATAACGCAAATTACCAACTTTCGTCAACGGTGGAATGACTTTTGTTTCTATAAACACCATAAATTTATCCATCTCTAACTCCCCTTTACATTTGGCTTCCAGTTGAATTAAACCGTTTTCAACTCTTAACCTGATTTTAGAGGAGATATCCCTAAATTCATAGTGGTCTAGCCCATTAAGAAATAGGAGCGTCAAAAAAAAACCTGTCACAGAGATGTGACAAGCTGTTTTTGACCGTTAAGCCTTAGGGTTTTCATTAAAGAAGTTCTTCACTTCCTTAGCCAAATACTCCAAGGTGTAAATGGCCGGTACCTGAGATGTAATATTGGCGGTGTTCATGGATTCCTGTTCGATGTAATAGGGAATATTCACATCTGATAACTTGGCAATCGTGGACTTAGCGCTATTGGTAATGGAAATACTGGCACTTTTACCAAAATTAACATGATTCAAATACTCGATAATCTCAGGGGTTTCACCTGAAACAGACAAGGCAATGATGCAAATCTTATCTGATAAACGTTCCGCCAAAAAATCCACAGGATAATTCTCAGGGTCTTCGATTCGCAAAGCCAAGGTAAACAGAGAGGAAAAATACAAGGCACCATAAGCAGCCACCACATTGGAGGCCCCTTCACCAATAAATAAAACCAGTTCCTTGTCCTTCAGCACATCCACGGCTCTCATGATTTGCTCTTGATAAGCCTCTTGCGTCGTTCGCTTAATAAAATCAATAAAGGCTGTTTCATCCACTGGCGTGACAGCTGTTTTTTTATCTTTTAAAAACAGCTGCAACTTAATTCTAAATTCGGAAAATCCCTCACATTCAAATTTCTGGCAAAACCGCAAAATACTTGTGGTACTCGTGTGGGTTTCCTTTGCTAAATCGCGAATCCGCATATAAGAAACTTGTTCCAAGTGGTTGACCACATATTTGTATATATCTAAATCGATTGGCGTTAAATCTGGGGTTCTGTCCAAAAAAAGCATTCATAGCCCACCCTTCAGTTATTAGGGTTATTATAACACAGACTAATGATGGATTCTCAGACGTTTAACCAACCAATAGCCCAGCCCTCCAAAGACAACAACCCAAGCAAGGGTTGCAATCAATAACGCCAGGCGGACATATACAGGGGCTTTGTAGGAGACCAATAGTTTGTTTTCGCCAATTTTTTGCTTAAATAAAACAGTCCCCATCTCACTGAGAGAATACGCCGACTCTGGCAACTCTTGCCCATCTTGGCTTAACGCCGTTTGCTGGTATTTCACAATCGGAACCGCCACCTCTTTTTCCTCGGTTCCAATCCATTCCACTAGTAATTGATCGTTCTGAACGGTTTTCTTAAACTCAGTATTCGGTTCGATAATCCACCGCTCGTAGGCATCGTATTTATTTCCATGAACCTTTCCTTGGATGGGTAAATAGTCAGGCGTTGATTTTTGCCAATAGCTTAAACTTTTTGACATATCTGACTCAAAAAAAGAGGCTTTAACCTGATTTGAATCGGCCATAAACAAGGTATGCCTAGTGCTTAAATCTTTTACATTGACCTCTTGCCAAGTACTGAGACTAACACTAATCAAGACAAAGGCTTGAACTAAGCTAGCTACCACCCCTAACCTTAAATACGGTTTGGCCTTTTTGGCAGTCAGCCCCTGCTCTTCCAGAGTCAATCCAAAAGAAACCAGCAATAACACCGTATAGGGAACAAAAAAACGAAAAGGAAATTGAATCAAACTGACAAAAGGAACCTCATGTTTCAACAAAAACTGCCAAGGGATTAAACTGGTGGAACAGACTAAAAAGAACACACTCGTAGCCGTTACTAAGCGATTCACTGTTGAAAAGCGACGCCATCCTTTGATCACATAAATCAGCTGAAAGAGCATCAGACCAACTAATAGGGCTGGGTTATACAACCAATAGCTGCTATTTTGATTTATGGTATTAACCTCCATGGTGCGATTAACAAAAGGCGGTAAAATATCGTTAACACTGTATAAATCGAGATAATTAACCCAAATATTGGCCGTAAGCACAAAAAAGAGACCGATCGCACCAAATAGTTTTTTAAGCAACTTAGGTTTATCCTCTGTTTTAACTAATGCATATAAAAAGAAAGGCACGTAAATTCCCGCCAACAACAAACTTGAGAAGACATGGGTTTGGACCATAAATGCCATGCAAAGAGCCAGCTGTAGATAATGGATATCCCGGTCAACTACCATCCGGCGCAACGGAATTAAACACAAGGGCAAAAAGCTAGCGCCCCAACTGGTAAAGCCTTGTCTGATGGTCCAATACTGAATCGCGTAAGTGGTCATATAGATTAACCCAATGGCCAGACTGTATTCCTTGCGAACCTTGTTCGTTCTTAGTAAGAGATACATGGACAATCCCGACACCACATAAATAAAAAAATTAGACAACAACTGGTATCGAAACCAATTGCCTGCGATCAGAACTAATAAGCCGTTAAAATAGGCCACTAAGGGCCCATAAAACACATTGACAATTCGGCCTGACTGCTGAAAACTAAACAAGGATAAATAATAATTGATATTACCGGTTTTTATTTGCATTGCCGTCTCATAAAATCGATTAAAATGAAACATGCCGTCAGAACCAACAATCATACTCTTACTGATAATAGCAGGAATAATGAAGACAAAAGCTGCAAAAACAATCAGAATAGCCGGCAAAAATCGATGGTGTAATACTTTTTTCATAAATTCCATCTTCCTTCCATTCCTTAACTCCTTATCATAAACACTAAAAACCATTTCTCTTCATCTACATCATAAACCTTAATGATTAAAAACTTATGATAAGTTTTCTTATTCTTAAGTATACCAGTTAAAATCAACCAATTATGAACTTTCTGTAAACTTTCAAAGATCTTTAAGAAAAAAATAAGAAGCCAATGTAACACCTTGTTTTTTTATGTAACAAATTCCTTCTTTATCACACTGTTCCAATTTGCCTGAAAAAGATGCCTCAGTCACTAAATCACGGTATACTGGCACTATAAACCAACAGAAGGGAAGACCCATATTATGTCAAAAGGATTGAAAATTGTTACTATCGGAGGCGGCTCAAGCTACACCCCCGAACTAGTGGAAGGCTTTATTAAACGTCATGCCGAATTACCCGTTAAAGAATTATGGTTAGTGGATATTGAAGCTGGACGAGAAAAATTAGAAATCGTCGGAGAAATGGCCAAACGGATGGTTAAAGCAGCAGGCATCGATTGTGAGGTTCATTTAACCTTAGACCGCCGCGAAGCCTTGAAAGACGCAGATTTTGTAACCACTCAAATGCGTGTGGGACTTTTAGACGCACGGGTCCTAGATGAACGCATTCCTCTTAGCCACGGCATGATTGGTCAAGAAACCAACGGCGCTGGCGGTATTTTTAAAGCTCTTAGAACGGTGCCAGTCATCTTAGCCATTGTGGAAGACATGAAAGAATTATGCCCGAACGCTTGGTTAATTAACTTTACAAACCCTGCCGGCATGGTCACAGAAGCCGTTTTACGTTACGGTAACTGGGATAAAGTCGTGGGCCTATGTAACATTCCTGTCAATGCAGTTTTTGAAGAAGCGGAAATCTTAGAACGCAATCAAAAAGAACTCTTTTTCCAATTTGCTGGTATCAATCACTTACACTGGCACACGGTTACTGACAATAAGGGCCTTAACTTAACAGATGAACTGATCAATCGCATGTATGGTAAAGATGCCAGCGGTAAGAGCATCGTTGCTAATATCCAAGACAACAGTTATGTTTACGAACAAGTTGAAAACTTACACATGGTTCCTTGCCCATACCACCAATATTATTACATGACTGACAAAATGTTGGCAGATGAATTGGAAGACTTCAAAAACAACGGCACCCGTGCTGAAAAAGTCAAACAAATTGAAGCTGAACTATTCGACTTATACAAAGACCCAGAATTAGATCACAAACCACAACAATTAGCCGAACGTGGCGGTGCCCGTTACAGCGATGCTGCTTGCGAGATCATCAACTCGATCTACAACGACAAGCGCACAGTGATGACGGTCAGCACACGGAATAACGGCACGATTACTGATTTACCAGATGAATCCGCAGTTGAAGTCACTTGCCTGATCACGGGTAATGGTCCCGTACCATTTACCTTCGGCAGCTTTGAACCAGAAATCCGCGGCTTGTTGCAGTTAATGAAATCAATGGAAGAATTAACCATTAAAGCCGCTGTTACAGGCGATCGGGGCACCTTAATGCAAGCCTTCACCATGAACCCACTGATTACTAGCGGAAACGTAGCAAAAGAAGTCATGGAAGAAATGCTAGAAGCACACGCACCACACTTACCACAATTTAATAACTCTATACATCCTGTTAAATAATCAGACAGATAGTGCCATTGGACGATTTAATAGGAACTATATCGCCAAAAGAACCAGAAGGGACCCTCGTCCCTTCTGGTTCTTTTTGGTTTCAACAGGCTATCTCCGAGATAATCCCATGGCGTACTCTGCCTGATGTAAGTTCTTGTTCGCCACCCGTGACGCCCGTTGCGCCCCTATGGTTAACATATCGTCTAGCTCATCCCCAGCCATAATCTCGCCATAACGACGCTGAATGGGTTCCAATAAACCAACGACTAACTCCGCTAAATCCAACTTAAACTGACCATATCCTGGTATATCGGCATATTTCTGCTCAATCTCGGCATAACTCAGGCCGCTAATACTAGCGTAAATCGCCATCAAATTACTAACCCCCGGTTTGCTTTCTGGATCATATGACAATTTATTTTCCGAATCCGTCACAGCTCGCTTGATTTTTTTAGTAATGACGGCTGGTGAATCCAGTAATAAAATCGTCCCACTATCCTCAGCCGACTTACTCATTTTTTTCAAAGGATCCTGTAAGGACATCACTCGGGTGGTCTCCTTAGCAACAGCCGCCACTGGCAGTTTAAAGGTTTCCCCAAAACGATAGTTAAAGCGTTGTGCCAACGTCCGAGTTAATTCTAAGTGTTGCTGCTGATCATCTCCCACTGGCACCACATCCGCTTGATATAACAGAATATCCGCTGCCATAAAGGGGGGATAGGTCAACAAACCGGCTGGAATCGACTCATTTAAGCCCCCAGCTTTTTCTTTGTACTGAGTCATCCGCTCCAGCTCACCCATTTGTGACAAGGTCGTCATGATCCAAGCCAACTGAGCATGAGCCGGCACTTCTGACTGAATAAAAATAGTCACTTTCTCCGGGTCTAAACCACTTGCCAAATACAGCGCTGCTAAACGACGGGTTTGCTGACGTAACTCAGCCGCCTCTTGGGGCACGGTAATGGCATGCTGATTGACGATACAAAAATAAGCCTCCTCTTCCTGATACGTTAAAAACTGAGCCATGGCTCCTAAATAATTGCCTAAGGTTAATTCACCACTTGGTTTAATTCCTGAAAATACAACAGACATTCAACACACTCTCCTTTTTTTACGACGATTCTTTGCCTATGAAACCTTAAGACACAAAAAAAGCCAATCCTCTCTACATATTTCTATGTAGGGACGAATTGACTTCGCGGTACCACCCCAGTTAGTCGCTTAACTAAGCAAACTCTCTCACTCCCCTATCAAACAATAGGGTCTTCCTTGATAACGTGTGAAGAATCACGGCAACGCCTACTGTTTTCGGGTTGCAGTTCTAGAGCCCATTCACTTAATCTTAGCCGCCAGTTCCCACCACCACTCGCTCTCTTTAGACCTTACTTAAGCTACTCTTCTCTATCTCAACTATTGTGCCTATTTAATTGCTGTTAACGATTCCTCATCACAGGCTCAACTTTGGTTGATACCTCAGAGACACTTGTTGTGCCAATTAGTTGACGGGTTATCGATAATTAGATTATCTTCTATTTTACACCTTTCCCTATTTTTTTCAAGAGTTTAGCGAATCATCCTTTTTTTAAAGGATTTTAGCCTAATACTTTAATAGCCATACTTACCAACCAATCTAAAAAACGCAAATTACCGAACTTAACCCTAAAATACACAATAAGAGTAAACCGCTTACAGGATGATACCTCCTTTTTTCCTTCTGTTAAAAAAATAACCTCTGCTACATAGATAAGGGCCCGCAAACTACTATTTATTGGAATGACCATTAGATAAAAGAAAACAATTAACTCCACGGCTTAATCTATAAAACTTTCATTTTGCAAGTCTTATTTTTAATATCAAAAAAACACTCTCGCAAAAAGGAGAGTGTAAAAGGCACAAAAAATGTTGTCATTCAGTGATTGAGGTTGTAAAGAGCGATTTTCGCTAGCAAACCGATAACATCGCGTTTAGATAATTGGCCACTATAAGGTGAGTTAAAAAGCTCCCCAAAAGATACTTCAACACTTCTAGATACGTCAATATAAGATTGAACTTTTAAGCCTGCCTCTTTCCAATCCTTGATTTTAAAGTATTTTTCAGATAAAGGTAGATAATCCTATTTTGATTTTTCAGAATAAACACCCATAATTTCATATACATAAGTGTCTTCATCATTATCAATGACGACTACTGGCCTTTCTTTACCTTCTTCCTTGTTGCCCTCAAACTCGAACCAAGTAAAGTAAATTGAATAATCAGCCATTTCTTACCCAATCCTTAAAATCTTCTGGAGCGTCGTCTGGAACAACTATTCCACCTTTTCCATTAGACTTTAATACAATCTTATTCTTAGGCTTAATTTTAGGAATAAAAGGTAACGTACCATTCTCTAAACTTTGAGCAATAAACAACTCAACAGCTTGTTCCACCGTTAGCCCATAGTCGGCAAACAGTTTTTCGGCTTGTTGTGATTCCTTTTCTGGTAAACGGATATCCAAAGCTATCAACCCCTTTTCTATATATTTCACTCGTTCGTACTAGCGAGGTGAGATCACCTTTTGCACTAGTAAGAGTGAGAGTTAATCTGTAAATTCGCGACATCTCTAGATAACATTATAGCATGAAACCGTTGTCATACCAACGATTTCATGCTGTAAACCACTCAAAGTTAGCTCTTCTTCTGGAGGCTAACAACAAAAATTAGAGTTGTATTCTTTATTTTGTGACATTATCTAAATCATTTCTTTCTGTTTCTTAACTAAATACACTAAGCCACAAACTAGTAGCACCTCTACACCTACCAACAAAGCCATGATAAAGTCGATTTCACCCGCGTATGGCAATTTACCATCAGTACTATCTGTTCCACTAGACTTGACTTTCGGTATTGCTTGCAGTCAACCTTAACTAAAAGTCTAACATCCTTAAGCGCCTTTAGAAAGGCTTCACCTCAGCTTGAGTAATAAGCTTATCGTTTGCCTTACGGTCATTATTTTGAGCTAGCTAGCTCTCTAAGTCTTTATAAGTTTTCGTTAACTGACTAGAAAACTTAGCCCATCTATCTTTTGTGTATAACGCTTCATCTTTCATTAATTTAATTGATGGTGGAAATAGTTATACCTCGTCCATTTATCGTAGGGTTACCAGAAAAATAACTAATTTCGGTTCAAAATCATTGCTTGGCGCTAATATTTACCTTAGACTGTACATGACATCAGTGACACGATACTTAGATTGAGGAGTTGTTAAACATGTATAATTCATTTCATTTTGGCACCGTTCTAAAAGAAACACGACTCGAACAACGATTATCTCAAAAAAAGTTAGCCGCTGACATCTGTTCACAAGCTATGTTGAGTCGGATTGAAAATAATGAAGTCATTCCTAGTGTCATTTTGATGAAACAACTATGCGATCGCCTTGAGGTCTCATTGGATTTTATTCTTGGAACTGAGTATGAATTGTCTAGCAATCAATCCGAGGACAGCAATGAATGGCTGGAGTTACTCAAATTTTATCATCAGAGCACCCAATATCAACAATTAACGCGAATTATGGAAGAAACCAATGTCTTTAAGACACTGACAACTAATAAACAACAACAGGAATATTATTTTTATCAGGCTTGTTGCCAATATTTTTTTAATCCTTATGACCAAAGCTCCCTTCAGACCTTAAAAAAGAGCCTAAATTTCACTTACAGCAATCAAAAACAGCATTTAAGTGACATGGAAATCATCATCCTAAGTGAAATAGGGAAAATCACGGCGAATCAAGGTAATGTGACCCTTGGTATGTCTTATCTTAAGCGCAGTATGAATGCCTTTTACAACCAAACCAAACAACGTCATGACAATCAACTGGCTAAAGTCTTTTACAACATTGCCACGATCTACATCGACTTGCGTAATTACAAAGAAGCATTGAGTATCATTAACCAGGGGATCTCTTGGAGTAGTCGCCTAAAAAATTATTATTTCTTGGACGAATTATTCCTGTTAAAAGGCATCGTCCTCCAAGACCACGAATTAATCGATGATGCCATTAAATTTGTTCAAGTGGCTGAAACGCTTAAAAGCATCGCCCATGACGGCCGAAGCTTAAACGAAAAAAGGTTACGTCACTCACCTAAAAACACCGGTCCCTTAGATTAAATTAAACATACAGACCCTTTAGTTCATGGACTCAGACTCTTTACACAAGCTTCAACACTCTGCCCACTGTTTCTCACAATTAATTCACATTTAGTCAGTATTATGTACCTATACCAACAAACAACCCTAGCAACACTTTTTCATTCGCTACACTGGGAAAGGCATTTCCAAGTGTAGCCCAACTCCTTTAGCCCTCAGTCTTTTCAACTGAGGGCCTTTTCTTATTCAAGAAACAACAAACTTCCTAAGATATCTCAATCACCCGGTCACAGCCCCATCTTTTAGCGTGACTTATTTAAATTGGGCTAAATACAGTTCCTCATAACGGCCATGATTGGCTAATAGTGCCTCATGATTCCCTTGCTCCACAATCCGCCCCTTATCCATGACTAATATGGTATCCGCATTTAAAACCGTCGAGAGACGATGGGCAATGACCAACGACGTCTTTTGTTCCAATAAGTTATCCAACGAAGCTTGAATATGACGCTCGGACTCGTTGTCAAGAGAAGCAGTGGCCTCATCTAAGATTAAAATCGGTGCGTTCTTCAAGAACACCCGGGCAATAGCAATCCGTTGCTTTTGGCCACCCGATAATTTAATTCCACGCTCACCTACCTGAGTCTCAAAGCCTTTCGGTAAGCCCTCTATAAACTCAGCTAGTTTCGCCGCCATAACGGCTATCAATAGTTCCTCTTCTGAAGCAGTTGGCGTCCCATACATGATATTTTCCCGAATAGTTCCATCAATCAGCTCCACATCTTGAGACACAATCCCCACATGCTGCCGTAATGACGCCATGGAATACTGCCGAATATCATGACCATCGATTAACACCTCACCCCCAGTTGGGTCATAAAGACGTGTCAATAAACGGGTAGTCGTCGTTTTTCCTGAACCAGAAGAACCGACTAAGGCCGTTACCTGACCGCGAGGCATAACGAAGGTCACGTCCTCCAGTATTGGCTGTCCCGTTTCATAACTAAAATCAACATGATTAAATCGGATCTCATCCTTAAGACCTGTTAATACCAAGGGAACTGCCACATCAACAATCTCTGGCTCCGCTTGATACAAGTCCATAATTCGTTCATAGGAAACCAGCGACTGTTGGAAACGACTCACCATTTGAGTGAATGAACGGACGGGGTTTTGCAGCAACTTTAAATAGGCCAAGTAAGCCACGATATTCCCTACCGTTAATTCACCACGAAAGACTTGCAGGGTACCATATCCCAACACAATCGCCATTCCCACATAATTAATAAAATCAATGGATGGAGAAAACAGACTCTGATACCGCATCGCCCTTAAATAATGCTGTTTATTTTCGTCATTAATCCCAGCAAAACGCTCTGTTTCAAATTCTTCAGTGGCAAAATTTTTGATTAATAATACCGAGGTTAAACTCGTTTGCAGCTGATTGTTAATCTTGGCTGTAGACTGCCTGACTTGGCGAAAAGCCGTTTTAATATGTCGGCTAAAATAGAAATTCAGCAAATATAAAAAGGGAAATGTCAGGGTAATTAGCAGGGTTAAGCGCCAATCGGTGGTCAACATAAATCCCAGTACAAATATAAATGTGAGGACATTGCTAAACAGCTTTAAGGTGTTCGGTGAAATCAAATCTTGAATCGTTTTAATATCCCCTGAAAAACGTGTCATGAGATCCCCTGTTTTTTGCGTTTCAAAAAAATTGAAATCCTGTTTTAACACGTGGTGATACAAATCTTCCCGTAATTCCACAATTGCCGTCTGGCTAATACGGCTCATGACATAGGTTGAAACATAACTAAGGACACTTAAGGCTAAAGCAAACCCTAACAAGGTGCCAATAGTGATTAGCAACTGAGACACTGATTTACTAGGAATTATGTCATCAATAATTCGCTGTGTCAGTTGTGGAATGCTAAATTCAAGAAAGGCTATCACCACTAGAGACCCTAAACTAAAAGCAATCAACGGCCACTGATTTAACACTCGCTTAAACACAAAACGAAGCATACTAAAAACTGAACTCTGACTCTCCTTCTCCACCAACACCACTCCCTATCCTAAACGCATCTGTCCGACAATCCAGGCCTTAGACACTTCTTTCTCATTGATTGGCAGATCGTTTCTTTTAAATTAACTGTATGCTCTTAATAGTCATTAGTCAAGAAATCCAGACGAAGCCAAGATACACAAAAAGCTCTTCCAATTCGATTAGAGGATCGAGTCAGAAGAACTAGTTGTTACTCAGTTAAGCTACCAGATTCAACGGCCTGATTTTTGGCTTCCATAATTTGGGCATACAGCTCTTGAGCCAAACAAATGTCACGAATGGCCTTATCGCTCAACATCGTCTCATGTAACGCCAAGTCCATCTTGTTCAATAAATCACGTAACTCTTCAACTTTAGAGGGACTATTCCCTTTGACAATCAATTGGTATTGACGATCCAACTCCTCAATGAACATGCCAACTTCACCAACTTGAGACTTCAGTAAGGTGGTAGTTCCTAACTCAGTTAATCCCTCAATGACGGCTCCATTGGGATAGTAGTCCAAAATAAGAGTGATACACGCTTCTTTCGTTAAGTAACTCTCAAAACAAAACACTTGAGAGTCTATCCCTGTCTCTGTCATGATATCCGCCCCATACATCAACAAATCACTACTGTTACTTAAAGTCATCTTTCTTTCCGCCTTTTCATTTTAATTGTCTTTCTTTGTCCATCGCCTTAGCTAATCAACTAGATAGTTCCACTAGATTATCCTCGTCATCAGAAGAGAGTGCTGCTTTGTCTTTTAGAACTTAATAAGAACAACGCTTTTGGTAGTTAGTAAGAACTCTATACCTATAAGATACCTTTGATGAGCCTTTGACAACAGTCGAAAAATGCAAAGACCACTGCAAATTTTATGTTTTTTTCAGAAAGAAACTTAAGATTATCATCCACTTATTTTCAAAAAAAGAACTTTACTTTTTAAGCTGTACTATGTATACTAGTACACATAATACACCCGTTAAGCAGGAGGACCTATGATCATCATCGATAAAAGCAGCATGAGACCCTATTATGAGCAAATCATCCTAGGTATCAAAGAAGATATTCTTCACGGCATTTACCTTCCTGGGGAAAAAATCCCTTCAGTTAGAGAGATGGCAAGCTTGTTACTGATGAACCCCAATACCGTCAGTAAAGCCTACAAAGCCTTAGAAGAACAAGAGGTCATCATCACCGTTCGTGGTAAGGGAACCTTTGTTAACAAGGTAAACAGCCAACCAGATCAACGTCAACTCAAACAGCTCAAACAAAATATGAGTGAACTCGTCATTGAAGCCCTTTATCTAAATCTCAGTGAAGCAGATATTAAAGCTTGGGTGACCGAAGCAGCTCAAAGTATTGGAGGACATCATGAAACTAACAAATTTAAGTAAACAAATCAATGGCAAAACTATTTTTTCTGATCTTAACTTCACTCTTTATCCCGGTCAGATTTGCGGCTTAATCGGCCGTAATGGCGCAGGAAAAACAACACTTTTCCGAACCATTGCTAATCACTATCAAGTTGATTCTGGTGCCATCACCATTGAGGGTCAGTCTCTTTCAGAGGACTTATCCTCTTACCAAAAACTCTTCTATTTAGATGAGCAGGAACATCCCTTGAACCGCTTAACAGCTAAGCAGATTGGCCATTACTACCACTTGCTGTACCCAAACTTCGATCAGGAAAACTACCAGCAATACCTAGTCACTTATCGATTACCAGAAAAGCATCACTACCGCAGTTACTCAAAGGGCATGAAGGGTTTACTTCACGTTATTATTGCCTTTTCAACTGGTGCCAGCTATCTTTTATTAGACGAACCATTTGATGGATTAGATATCATTATCAAAAAACAAGTCATTCGTTTAATCCTTGAGGAAGTTAGTCAACGTCAATTAGCCCTCTTGATTTCTTCCCATAATTTAAAAGAATTAGAAAATCTTATTGAGCGAGCTGTGATTCTAAAAAACCAACATATTATCAACGATTATCATTTGGAAAATTGCCGCAAAGTTGCAGTAAAAGTTCAAATGGTTTTTCAAGGATCAGACATTCCTGAACTAATTCAAGAGCACTGCACGATTATCAGCCAACAAGGTCGGGTGATTACCGGAATTTTTAGCAACTTATCAAAAGACTTACTGACACAAGTCAAACTGCTTAAGCCCCTTTTATTTGAAGAACTACCCGTATCTCTTGAAGACCTATTTATCGTCAATTTAATAGATGAACAAGATTACCAACTCATCACATAACTTGGAGGAAACCTAATGAATAAAAAATTAATTCAGCTATTGCTGACTCGCTATTGGAAAGGTTTATCTGCTATTGCTGGCCTGATTATCGCTGCCAACCTTTTTTTCACTATCACCAGTGTTAAGGAATGGCAGAGCGTTCAGCAACTTGCTGATCGACCTGAGAATGAACGACAATCCCTTAACTTTAGCCCTGACGAAAATGGACAATACGAACTCTACTTTGACGATACCACTAACTCGACGGTGATGACAGACGATTACACCACCTTTCGTGACCAAAGACTGCAATTTTTCAACACCAGGACCCCTCGCTGGCAAGACAGTAGAGGGTTAAAAACAAACCAAAGTGACTATTATTCCGAAAGCCCTCTTTTCTTTGTGGCAATCAGCATCATTACTGGCTTTAGTTTATTCTTTTTTGATTTAAAAACCAACTTTAACACCCTCTTGTTTAGCAGTTCTTTTTCTAAAAAACAGCTCTATTGGCACAAGCACCTGCTGGTAGGAGGCACTCTTGGACTCAGTTTTATTGCTGGGAAAATAGTCACCATACTGATTCTCTTGGGAGGCATTCCCAGTCACTATTTCAATGGAACGCTAGGGATGCTAATCAATAGTAGTTTATCAACTGTGTTTATCTTCCTAACAATCTATGCCATAAGCAGTTTTATCGGACTCCTCCTAGGCGAATGGATCAGTGGGGTGATGACGATTCTTGGTTTTTGGCTAAGTTTTATGGCCTTTACCAATGGATTTACCGAACTTTTCACTCTTTTTAACCGCCATATTCTAGGTAAAACAGTCAATGATAGTGACTATTTTGTCGTTAACCCCATCAACCAATGGCTTTTTGAACTAAATAATATCAGTGCTCCTGTCAGTGTTTTTATTGTCTTATCAGCAGTGTTCATCAGCACACTTATCATGGGTCTTTACTGGTTCAAACAGGCCTCACTGGAAAATAATGGTCAGTACTTATTGTTTGATTCATTGCGCCAACCTGTATTAGTGTTTTTCCTTTTTTATACACTAATTGCCACTAATGCCTCTCAATGGATCTCCGAAGAACGGCAGATTGGCTTACTTTTGCTGCAAGCTATTTTAACGCTTATGATTGCTTACCTCATTGGTCGATTGACCATCTATCGTAGGATTAACATTGGCAAAAAATCCTCACTTGGCGTTCAAGGTGACTTGCATTAATAGTAAAAAAAGTGATTGCCCCTTTGATTTTTAAGAAATCCTTATACTCACTTGTGACCATACACTCTTTCTTAATCTTTTTCTTTCATCATTACGCCATAGGTTTATCCATTGAAAGGAGTTATCCACCTTGAAACCTTTACAGTTTGATTTCGTTAATATTCGTCAATTTAGAGACATCAAAAACGATCAATTTGAAAAACTTATCCCAAGTAAATGTGTTACTCGGTGAAAAAATGCATCGCCTAAGATACGAGTTTGGGCAGGATGTAAGGTCCTAATGGAAACCTATTTTTATCATGGCCTATTTATAAGCAAAAACAAGCTGAAAATCCCCTCTCAGCTTGTTTTTTCCTGTTATTCATTCAGACAGTTTAGAGAAAAGAATACCCATCTTCCTCACTCAATTTAACCGTTCGTAGACACTGGCTATAATCGCTTCAATATTGGTCCAATCCCGATCAGTCGGCGGAAAATCCCAGACATAACGATGTGTCGCTTTAATCGTATCTGCTTCAATCGTCCGAAAATCCGATAGATACAAATCATATGTTCTCCCTAGATTTTCTCCGTGAAGGCTGGTCTGAACCACAATATTTTGATGAAATCGTTTATTAATCAATTCCTTTAAATAGGTTTCACTTTGTGGTTCGATAAAACAACTGATTTTTACCATTATTTCTTTTTTTAAACTAGCAATATTTGTCGTATCGTATAATATTAGTAACATCGTCAACATCATAAAATCATGGCCCACTTTGGTCAGGTTGCCAAACCGATTGATGAGCTCCTTTTCAAGATAGTCATCCATTGTTTCATATAAATAGGGGTGCTCCAATGAAAAATTATGTAATAAGACCTGATTATCGTGATCATTAACGACCAGAGCTTTATGCAACTCAACATGTAAACTGGCGCACAGCAACTTGTATCGCAATTTTGTTTGGCTATGAATCCTTAAATTGGGCAAGGTTTTTGTCAGCTGTTTAAATAAACGGCGAGCCATGTCATACGCCGGACTTCCCTTAAAGTGATGCCAAACAACTTGTCGCTGATCATCACCAAAAGGTTCTTCAAATAGCGGATTATACACAAGGACATAGACTAAAAAAGTAGCTTCAATCAATCGATAAGCCTCTGGCGTCGAGTCGGGCATAAAGGCTTCCACTTCAGCAACATAAAGCGTATGCAAGGGGGCAATTAACTGAATTTCCGCCGAACTCTCCAGAAAAAAACGAGACTGATTGCGCAAATGAATAATCGCCAAACGATAAAAAAATTGGTGCTTTTCAATCGTCGTTAAGTTCAGTTTCATGACCATCATTTTAGTCTCATAATCTTGTTCTAAATCTGCTAATAAGACATTTTTAAAAGGCCAATCATTACTTTTAACCACTGACCAATACATGCGATAAAAAAATTCGCGAATCAGATGCTCTTCGCCACTAATTTTCAAGGTACTCATATTAAAGTGAATCGAATTATGTTTGAGAAACAGCTCAATTTTTTTAAGTTTACGGTACAAGGTACTGCTGGAAATCGCTAAGCTTGTACAAAGTCCATCGATTGTCATATCCGTAGACTGAATAATCAGGTTCAACATTTTATAGCCCAAGGTTTTTGAAAAATACAAGGACTCTATTTCACGAATGGTGTAATTCGGATCGATACTCAAAAATATCCCTCTATTTTTTTGCGTCACAATTTCAAAACACTGATTTTCTTCACGGGCAAATAATTTTAATTTATCTATCGTGCGATAGGTTGTATCTGGCGAACAGCCCAAAACAACCGACAACTCTTTTTCCGTCCACCACTTTTCGATGGAGTAAAGGGTGTTTAGTCCTTTGACTGCCCGATTTTCTGATGTATCCAAAAGTACTTTCACGTGACTCCCACCTCTCATTTTAGCTGCTCATAGATGCTCATAGGATACGCAAATTAGGCAGGGGTCACAAACTAATTAACCAATAGAGTTAAGACTAAGTAAACCATACCAGCGCCTGCTTAGTCTTTTAAATCGCCAGACCATTTGTCTGATTGGCAACAGAGGTTCGGTCTAATAGTGTCACAATATTGTTCCAATCTCGCTCAGTCGGGGGAAAATCCCAGATGTATTCATTTTTAGCTGGAACATGACCAATTTGTTTAATCGCCATATCGGTTAAAAATAAATCATACTCATTCACTAAGGGATCACTGGTTGTACTTGTATGAATCACTAAGCGCGAGTGAGTGGTATTTTCAAGCAATTGTTTTAAATAAGACTCACTTAAGGGTTCGATATTACAAATCAACTTCACATATAACCGCTCTTCTAATTCACCGATGTTAACTGAATCACTAAAGATTAACAAAATCGTGTACAATAAATATTCTTTATCCATATCTGGCACATCTTTTCCCATTTTGGCAGATTCTGCCGCCACAATCCGTTGAATCGTCGCATAAAAATGCGGATTTTCTTCAGCAAATTTATTGATAAACACCCGTGTGTCAGTATAATGGATCTTTAAAGGACTAAAGATGATGGCATACAAAGAGGTACACAATAGCTTGTACAGCACTCTCATGGTATTCCCAAAATCGATGTTATTGTACTCTTTTCTAATGCTTCGTAATAAATTAATCGAAAACTCATACGGAAGTGTCTTTCTTTCCTCGTGCCAGGTAACCTTGACTTGGTAATCCCCATATTTTTCTTCAAAAATGGGATTTGAGACTAGTATTAAGGATAAAAAGGTCACTTCATTCGTGAAATAGTGGGACGGGATATTGTCTGGCATAAAGTGTTTAATATCCGCTGCATATTTTTCGTGGAAAGGGTCAATTAACACTTTGTCAGGACCCTCTACAAGGAAATTACCACCGTTATGCCTAACTAGATTAATAGACAAGCGGTAGAAAAATTGCAGACGTTCAATACTAGTCAAATTCAACCCAATAAACGTGATTTTTTTCTCATAAATCTTTAGCCAGTCATCAAAAGAACTCTGTTGAAAAGGCCAATTATTCCCCTTGATAACCGACCAGTACATCCGATAGAAAAACTCACGAATTAAATGTTCTTCCCCTTCAACCCTTAATTTACTCATATTAAAGGACAAGTTATTCAGTTCTAAAAACTGTTTAATCGATTTTAATTTGCGATAAATCGTACTATTGGAGACGTGAAACATCTCGGCTAAATCATCGATCACTAATTCATCTGATTGAAACACCTTGTCCATAATCTTAAAGCCCAATGTTCCCATAATATACTGACACTCAATTTCACCAATCGAATGAACCGTTGTGGTTTTTAAAAAGATGCCTTTATTTTTTTGAGTGATTACTTCAAACACATTCGTTTGAGTCAAAGCAAACTGTTTTAAATAACCAATCATTCGGTACGTCGTATCTGGTGAACAACCCACTATCTCCGATAACTCTTTTTCCGTCCACCATTTTTCTTCTGAGTACAAGATTGTTAAAAATTCAATCGCTCTTACTTCCAGTGTGTCTAATAAAGCTTTCATAATTTTAGCCCCTCACTTTTCCCATTGGCAACCGACACCGTTCTTCTCTACTTAACCAAGTATACAGAAGTAATTTCTTCATCCGGGTCAATAAATAACTCTAATAAACAGATAGTTTGAGACAGGCTTTTCCCCTTATTTGAAATTGCCTTCCCATTAGCAACTTCTCATGTCTGATTTGCGACTTAAATAAACACCTACCATTATGAACACCTTTATATGATACATGGAAATCAGCTTGATATCATTTCATAATCCAGAAGATTAAACACTAGTTTTATGAACGATTTCCACTTAATTTTTCACTCTCTCCTGCTCTGATCCCTTACGTATAGACCCCAAAAAAGGACCTGACCGAGTTACCAATTCAATCAGGACTCCCTTAGGTCATCTAGTTACCGATCCCTTGTTTGTCAAATACCCTTATTTTATTCCGCCATTTTTGAAAAACAAAAGAATTGACTCTTTCACCTAACAATTATCCTAGCTGATTCGTCAAGGACTGCTCTACTGATTTCTCTTTGCGAGAGTATTTATAAGCAGTCCCAGTGGAAACATTGCACTCATAAGCTATTTCTCTGATAGTATACCCTTTGGTCTCTCGATAATAATTTATTTTGCTAATTAAGTCAGGGGTAATAGCTGGTCGGCCAGATTTAACCCCCTCTTCTCTGGATTTGGCTAACCCTTCAATGGTTCGTAAACTCATGGCTTCTTTATCATGCTGAACCAACTGAATGATAATTTTCATATAAACCTGAGATGAGATGTCATAAAGCTTCTGGACCCCTAAAAAAGTCACATCTAGCTTTTCTTTCTGAATTAACGTTAACACTGAAAATAACTCGATCGAGGTTAATTTATTGCCGATACTTGAAAGTCCAACCACTACCATCGCCTTATCTTGATTAGCCATAATAAACTGTTCAAAACTTTCCACTTCTGAAAGGCAGACCTTTTTTGACACAACCTCACAACACCCAGCTTGTATTAGCTGTTGTTGCTCAGCTTGACCTTGCACTGTGTACCCTATTTTCACGTCACCATCTACCTTCTTTATTATTGATTGTTTCTTTAGCCCGTATTCCCTGTCAAAATTCAGCTATATCACGTCCTGCACTTATTTACTTAGGTACCTCTATCATACGATAAGTATTTCAAAAACTCATTTCAAAAAGCAGTCTAAACAACCCTTCTTTTATTTGTCAGCTTTTTTTCTAAATAAATGTTTAGACGCTCTGAACCGTTCATAAAACCTCGCGACTTTCCTTTCTTGATCTGAAAGGAAAAGTTGGATCCTTGCTTATGGTTAAGGATTAAGAGCGAGGGAGTATACGGGAATGACTAAAACACGTCATGCCAGTGATCTTCGGCATGACGTGTCTCTTGTTTAATGAACGTGTTCTTATTTCACTTGCTCTTCCTTGTTACAATATTTAAATATTGAACCTAAACTGACACCTGTTTTATCTGAAATTTCACGGTAACTCATTTTTTTCTTCTCCCGATAATACTGAATCGCTTCAATTAACTCAAGGGATAGTGACGGTCTGCCAATCGGCTTAACTTCCTGATTGGCCAGAAGCTGGGCTGATTCCTCTAACTCTTTATACCACCGGTGATTACGAGTCAGAAGGAGATACATCGATCCCAATAATTCTTCCCTTGGTAATTCTATTTGATCTTCCATCTCAGCCATCATATCAGGCCCTATTAAGTCACTGAACAATTCGAACAAGATGGCACTTCTTAAGCCTCGATTAGAGAGAGCTCCTGTTCCTTTTTTTGTATCGGTTTGCAAGGAAATCAACTTATCGAACTTGACGTCCTTCCTTATCACGAGATCTGTTTCAGAAAGATATTTCCCCTTATCTTTCTCTAACCTCTTATCTTCTGCTAAATTTATTAAGCCATACATCATGGTACAGGAACCCCTCTCTTTATGTGTTTCATTTTTTTCGCTATGGCACATTTTCTGCTGGTTAACTCTTTCACACTTAGTTATCTCAGGTCACGACTTGTCATTAATAAGACCGTTTCACACTCGTCTATGTAATCAATCCGCTGAACATTAGGAAATGACACCAGAAAGAACGAACGAATATCGTCTTTATCCCTTGGATTTTCCACCACAATCATTCTATTTAACTGTTGTTTTTCCTTCGTTGTAAAACTAACATTGAATAGCTGGCCATCTCCCCAGCAACTAGTTTCTCTCATGGTCTTTTCGTTTCTCCATTCACTCTATCTGTTCTTTTTCTCTACTCTCTTATCCTAACCTATATGAACGAGATTCGCATTTCTTATATCAGCTTATGAAAAGCTTATTTTCAGCTATTTTTTTCTTTTTTTTCTTAATAGTCTGGCCTCGCCGCAACCTCTAGCAATCTCAAAACCCCTTATTTACCATGGTATCACCCTTGATTGTCACCTAAAAACCGCTTTTTCATTTTAAAGAATTATAAACCCTTATTTTTGACTTTTCAGATATTTTTTCCACAAACATCAAGCTTTTTTTCATTTTCTCTACACTCATTCGTCCTACTAATTATTCCGGACCAATCACGATTTGCCAAGCCAAGATCGACTTATAGGCCCCGATTTGATTCCCTGGGTATTGGGTTAACTTAATGCCTTCCCCCTTACTGGCTTGCCATTCTAATTCATAGATCCCCGATTGGTCAAGGGAACTTTTATGAATAGGCTTAGCTTCCTCATCTAACAGGATGCTAGTTTCAGACGTACCAAACTCCAATTGGCCCTTAAACAGCTCTCCTTGGTCATTTGCCATAGGCGACGCCACTGACAGATGCAATTGCCACTCTTCCTTAAGAAAATCAGTCACTTCGATTACCGTGTTTTCTAGAGAATGACTTGTTTGTTGCCCCGTTAGAATTAAGCTCTGGCGGCCAAAATTGGTGTCGGTTGATTTAACATGGCGTTTTCCCTTATAGGTATACACCACCTCACTATCCGTTGAACCGAAAATACCAGCGGCATTTTCCGGCACCTCTTGTAGCTCAAATCCTTTAAGGTCTTCCCCTTGGGTTTCATAAGTCTGACCAACTAACCCTTTCACTAATTGGTCTGGCGCGATGCTCTCACCATATAAATCCCGATGAACAACTTTAAGCGTCGTCAAGACATGAATCTCAATCACTAGCTTATTGGACATCACACTGCCCTGATTTCGACCATAAATGGTCACATAGTTAATCCCTGGCTTTAACTGCTCTTTGGGAATGGTTAATGGTTGCTGATGCAGAGACCCCACAGGAGCATTCTCTGTCTCAGTTGAAATGTCATAGGCCTGCTCATCCAGTTCATAAAAGAAACTGACCCATGGTGAGGCTTCATCTTGCCAATTAAATGCACCTTTAAACTCTTGCTGCAACCCAATTTCCACTATCTTATCTTGACTTTCAACTTCCGGTATACTTAAGGACTGATCCCGGTACAGATAACGAACTTCCTGCGCCTTTGCCGTAAAGATACCTTCAGCATGACTGGGTTGCTCCAACAACTCAAAACCTGCTAAATCTAGGGGAGTCGTCTTATAAGGTTGCCCTGGATAATCACTTAATACCTCTTTCGGTTGAATGTCATTCTGGGCCTCATCCACATGACGAACGTGGACCTCTCCTTTGGCTACAGGTAAGTAGGCGAAGGCTTGATTACTATCTCTGGGCAGATCCAATTCAACATAGGTTGTGGCTTGATTCGGCACATGAACGACTCCATTCGTCATCATCTCATGATACTCTAAATTATCCGTGTCCAATTGACCATATATTGAGACGCTATAACGGTTATTGGCAAACCCTACAGCATTGACCGTCTCTGCTTTGGCTACAACCGATAGTCGATTGTCCTCCGTGACCGTAATATCAAACCCCTCAGTTACAAGTTCCCCTGTTCCTTTCATCACTCGCACATCCTTCGGGTCCACATTTAACACCTTATTCAGCTGGTCTTCTATTCTAAAAGAACCTAAAGGAACTGCTTGAAAAGGGACTTCCTGATCAATTGTGTACAACAACTCCTTTGTATTAGGCTCTGTTCCTGTCATGCCGGTTTTAAGGGCTGGCGCTAATTCCTGATTGACCATTGAACTGGCCGTCGCGTAACCTACGCCGAACTGACCAGCTGTATTTCCATTTGAAAACAAAGCCTTCATTGAAAATGACAGCTCTTTTTTCTGGTCGTAAGCAAAGGTTAGACGGACTTGTGGTGTTCCCTTATCATCTCTAGTGGCGAACAACCAATTGATTCCAGCCACTTTATCATCGTAAGTCACCACTGAATCATTCATAGCGTAAATACGAGAATACTGACTTAGATCCAAGCCAAGGTATTTGGCCTTATTAATATTATCGATTGTAAAATTACCACTCACTGCTTGGGGTAGCTTTGTCTCATGGTCAATAAACGATGTGGTTATTTTAGCTTCGGCTATTCCTGCCACTTTTGGGTTGTACAAATTGTAGTACCCCACATCCTTGATCACTATTTTGGATGTTTTTTTTGCCACAAATTTCACACTAACATCCATCAGCCGATTCTCATAAGACCCAATATTTTGATAATAAATCGTTCCCTCAATCGCGTCTTGATTTTTTGGGGTCACCGTTATGAGATTTCCTTCTACCGTATAAGGAGAGCCATCGGCAATTGTCACAGAGACCACCGTTTCCCCATTCATTTTCGGAACAAAACCGTAAGTAGCTGGTAATTTTTCACTGCCAATTTGATTCAGTAAGTTAATACCCGGGTAGTTCTTGATCGAATGAGTCGCTCTTGTGCCTAAACTATCTGACAATTCAACAGGTTCACTTGAAAGAAAACTCTCTGACTCCAGAGTTGGTTCCAAAGGGTCACTCACTTCTTCTGAAAAGTCAACCTCACTTGAATACTCAGTTGACTGAGTCGTTTCGGTCTCTTCCATAGGAGGACAGACTGCTACCAACTGATTCTCACCATGAGTTAGTTCCACACTCTCTTGATCCCCTAATATAACCCTCAGATCCAGTTGCCACTGACGCTCTGGCGTTTCCCGAATAACTAACTCAAGAAGGCTGTCAGCTGCCTGATAACTGCCAATCACTTGGCCATCCATTGCCAGCAAGTCACCACTACTCGCTTCTAATTGAGCATTCAGAGTCACCGTCTCTCGGCTTTCCTCCTGACTAAAGGCTGTTCCCTTCAGTCTCAAGGTATCATTCTGCTCAGATATAATCTCGGCTGATACTAAATGAACGGTTTCCCTGGGGGATTCCTGACTCTCAGCCACCGCTAGTGTTGGTAACATCCCTTGTAGCATAACCATTATAATCAGCACACAGCGACTTATCTTATCCATTTTCATTTGTTTGCTTCCTCCCAGTTAAACCATTCTTTTTTTTTTAATGATTTCCGTTTATCGAGACCCACTTGGTCTCTACTCTTAAAAGTTTACGCTAAACTCAACTCCCTGTCATTTCAAGATAGCCTATTTAATTTACGGTTATCTCCGCCACTTTTCTATTTTTTAAGGAATGTTAAACATAAAAAAAGACTTATTCTCCTGTCATTATCTGATCTTTATTTAAGAGAAATATCCTGTTAATCCTGATTTTTGAACAAACTAGTTCCTAAAATCGGTGCCTCTTCCTCTGGTTCTCAAATTAACTTGTTTCATACCCTGATATTTGATTGTTAGATTAATTTTAGACAATTGGTCATGTCACTAGTGCCATTAGTTAGTTCCCATTTTTCCTCTCCGACAAAAAAGCATGAGCTCCCCCATGCTTTTTGACCCTTAAAATAATCGCGTCACTTTGTTATCCACATATTTCGCCTTATCAATAGAAGTAAATTTCATCTGCCTCTTATGAGTAAACAGTTCCAAAGCAATCAATTCTTCCATAAAGGACCTGACTTGCTCCGGCGTTAAGTTTTTGTCTTCGATTCGCGGAATAATACTAGTTGGCTGACCGTCTTCATAAAAAAAATTGTGTCTAATATCGAAACATCAAAAAAAGTAGTGGTACCTGTTTTTTGGGGTGTTTCCGGACAGCACCTAGAGACTCAACTAAATAACCTCGTGGCTATGAATGTCTTACTCCCCCGTCGAAAATCCAAGTGACACCGGGGGAAACTCACATGGCTCTTTAGTTATTTGATGATCTTTGAAGATAGCTGACAATTTGGTTGTTGATTGACACCTGATTTGGCACATGGTTGTCGGACTTGATTTTTTCAGGACGAAACACCCGTGCCTTTGTTTATCTCCAACATTCCGATACAAAAAAACAGTCCCTCTCCCTAAGGACAGAAACTGTGGGTGTCTAATTTTTAGTCCTTCAAAATAGCTTAAAATCTTGGCAAATTCATCAGATTATCAATAACCCCAGCAAAATCACAGGAGCGAATATAGGAACTTTTGTATAAAGGATGAACCGCCTCTACATAGACAATCTGCTGTTGTACATTCACATAATAATGCTTTTCTCCCAGGCTCAAATAACTGATGATTGTTTTAATCGATCTTTTTTCACCAGATGCCAACAATACTTCAATAATATTTTCCGATCCAAATGACTCAGAGTTTTTTATCCGAATATGCGTAATTTGTTCAATCAGAAACCTCACCCCTTTACTGAAAACTTATCATATCATAAAGTTGATTTATCGCCAATGACAACGCTCGCTCAATGCATCCTAGGGGCATTCACCGTCTGGAGAAACATTTTTTTTGCACTAGTGTAAAAAAAAGAAAAAATAATAAAGCACCATCATGGTAGAATGTAGTTAGTCGATGAAGTCAATATTGTGATTCAGATATTGATAAAGCCTTACGTTGCAACATAAGCATAGCACTACGTGATGAGACTGGTCATCTTATCACTTAGCATTAGAGTTCATGGGGAGACTCTAATGCTTTTTTTGTCCTTCTTAAGCAACGTGTGGATAGCAGTTGAAAAAAAGCTTTGCGAATTGCAGCAGTTGCTCTTATTGTTTCACTACGAAGCCCCTTATCCCTATCGAATAATGGAAGGAATTATAAACAAGGGGCTACAAAGAGCCACCCGAAGTTGATAAGATAACACAACGTGAAGTCTTTAGGAAAATGAACTTTATGTAGTGGGTGACGAGCTAGGCGAGACTTCAACTAGAATATAGAGATAGTGATAGGCTTTCTTAATTTAGAATAAATGGGTCGAAACGGTCGACTCCCTCAAGCTGACCAGGTAAATTCTAATATTTTCGAACTTCAACCTAGTTACCATTGAGTCCTCGCCTATTATCCAACTGAGGATGGGAACGAGATTGCCGTAATACTTCAAAACCAAAGAAATTGAATAGGATCCCTCAATCTCCTCTCAACTATTAAGTAACCATTTACTTATCCACAGGTTATCCACAACACAGTTACTGACTAACCATCGTTACTATCCACTATTGATTACTTCCGTCGTCAATGCCTGTTCTTCTGAATTGGCAATATTATCCGGCACTCAAAAGAAGGGCTAGTAGACTCAATCACTCGTCAGATTCATCATAACAGTTACGCCAAATATGATGGGCTCATTAATTGCCACCACTTTCGAGATTAGGGCGATTTATCCCAATATTAGGGATTATTCTGCTTTTACTCGCAACCTACCAAACACCAATCCCTCAATTGCCACAACTTCCAGTAACAGTAGGAGCAATTGAGGGATTGGCGGGGAAGCAAATCATTTTAGACGAGCGAACTCAAGGGAAACACTAATTTTTTATTTCCCGACTTAGCTCAAGCAACCTTGGCAATCTCAAGTTTGTTAATTTCTTCACTTGTTCAAGTGACATTCCTAATTTCAGCAAATTGATAGCTATACGTTCTTGCTCCTCTGTTTTGCCCTCTTCTCGACCTTCTACCAGACCTTCTGCTCTGCCCTCTTCGCGTCCTTTTACTAGTCCTTCCTCTTTGCCTTCTTCCTTCCCTTCATACCGTCCCTCATCACGAGTGGCTATGTCTCTCAATCTTTGCATTTCAATCATCACTTGCACCTCCTTATTATCTTTATAACTAGCCAACTATTTGTTTACGTGACAGAAACAAGGGAAGCGCTAATTTTTTATTTCCCGACTTAGCTCAAGTAACCTTGGCAATCCCAAGTTTGTTGATTTCTTCACTTGCTCAAGTGACATTCCTAATTTCAGCAAATTGATAGCTATACGTTCTTGCTCTTCTGTTTTGCCCTCTTCGCGTCCTTTTACTAGTCCTTCCTCTTTGCCTTCTTCCTTCCCTTCATACCGTCCCTCATCACGAGTGGCTATGTCTCTCAATCTTTGCATTTCAATCATCACTTGTACCTCCTTATTATCTTTATAACTAGCAAGTATCCGTTGCGCAAAGCGCACATCTTCATCCGCTTCCTCAGTCAACTCTTGATTATTAAAATACCGACACCAATCAGTTAATAATGAACTTAGCGCCTTATCTCCTTCGGTGTATTTAGGTAACTCCACAAACACCAACTTCAACATTTCTCGGTTACTATCATCTAAAAGTGGCACTAAGCGGTCTTCTTCTAGTAGTCTAAATGTTGACACCACGCTGTTTCCCTCTTGGAAATAGACATGATCTAAAATGCTCACAATGTAGACGGGATAAATCGTATCCAAAGAACTGGTCTGATTGTCTGTTAAAAAGTCCAACTGCTGTGAAAAACGATTAACCGCATACAATAAGGCTCGCTTGCCATAAAATGGTTGTCGCGCCATTTGAAATTCAACAATCACCTTCGACTGATTTTCCAATACTGCCAACACATCAACTTCCCTAACATACAAAACTGTTTCTTTCTCTGCCTCGCTTCTTTTTTCACGTGACCGAATCGTCTTGCCATCTATCACTTGGGCTGTTGTGACTTTCAATCCTAAGGTGGCATTAATCAAACTGATCAACGCCCGTTCATTTTTAGGATCGCTAAACAATAGACGGTTTTCTAAATCTCCCATGGGACGGCTATTCCCTCGTTGTTTCTCCAAGTATCTTCCTCCTTACTCACACCTCCTACTTTCCAGAATTTTTTCATACCCAAACCCTTACGTCGTCCTATTTACAGCTACATTTTAGCATGATTTTTCGCTTTTTTCAACGGACGAACATGACCAGTATACAGAACTCTATTTGGCCGTGAACTTTTATTTCACTAAAAAAACGGAATGACTCTTTTT
>NZ_CAUQJB010000026.1:0-68848 GCF_963518325.1 uncultured Vagococcus sp.
AAAACAAAAATCGTTTTATACAACCTTGATTATTTAACTTTTTCAGCAGCCTCAAGATTAGTAGGTGGCTTTTTTAGGATAATTTATGGGCTTAAGGTAACCTAGGAGTGGCATAGCAAGCTTTTTTGCGTTATACTAGCTGATATAAATGTGACTAACTAATAAAGGATGACAGCTATGGAAAGAATCTATTTGGATCACGGGGCGACGACGCCGATGCACCCCCTTGTAATTGAAAAAATGACCGAGATTATGACGACCGTCTTCGGAAATCCTTCTAGTATTCACCAGCAGGGACGGCAAGCCCACGGGATGTTGGAAGATGCCCGCAGTACGATTGCCAAGAGTTTAAATGTTAATGACCATGAGCTGATCTTTACAAGTGGTGGAACAGAAAGCGACAACAGTGCGATTATGCAAACGGCTCACGCTCGAGAGGCAGAGGGAAAACACATCATCACCTCAGCAGTGGAACACCCTGCCGTCTTAAATACTATGAAAGAATTGGTGAATCAAGGATTCGAAGTAACTTATTTACCGGTAACTGAGGAAGGGGAACTGACTCTTGAGTCGGTGTCAGAGGCCCTGCGGGAGGACACCATATTAGTCTCTCTGATGTCAATTAATAATGAGACAGGCGTTCGTTTTCCTATCGCTGACATCGGTCAGTTGTTGGCTAATCACACCGCTTATTTCCACACAGATGCGGTTCAAGCTTTTGGCTTAGATGAGATCGATGTAAAGGCATTGGGAGTTGATTTTCTGAGCGCAACAGCTCATAAAATTAACGGTCCGAAAGGAATTGGGTTCTTATACATCCGCGATGGCATTAGCTTGCCCGCTTTGCTGCATGGGGGGGAGCAAGAAGAGAAGCGCCGACCAGGCACCGAAAATCTGGCAGGGATTCAAGGTTTTGCAACAGCTGTGGAGTTTTTGACCCCCGTTGAAAAAGCAAAACGATTAGCATCTTATGAGCATTTTGGTTTGATGGTTAAGGAAGCGCTAGAAAAAGCCGAGATACCCTTTAAAATCAATGGCGGACAAGCACCAAAATCACCACATATTTTAAATCTCTGGCTAAAAGACATTCCCAATGATTTACTGCTGATGCATCTGGATTTACAGGGGATCTCACTGTCTATTGGTTCGGCCTGTACAGCAGGCAATGTGGAGCCGTCTCACGTGTTGGAAGCCATGTATGGCAAAGGTCATCCGAGCACAAAAGAGTCCTTGCGCATTAGTTTTGGTTTAGGCAATACAGCAGAGGAGATTGAGTTAGTAACCGAAAAGTTAATCGAAGTGGTCAATCGTTTACGGAATTAATAAATGCCGTGGACGAGCCAACATTTTATTAGTATAATGGAGATATAATATAGATTATTGAGGTGAAAAGAATGGCATTTGAGAAACAAGCAACTGTATTAGGCTGCCCGGTGATATATAAACTAGGCGAAAACGCTAAGAAATACACACTGAGAGACAATGGCTTTACTGAAACCAATTCAGGTAATTTACAATTAATCCGCCCTTTGGATGCAACACCTCAAAGTAAACAAGGATTTAAATTAAAAATTACGGTAGCAGAAGATTTGGAAAGTTTTAAAATGTCGATTACGACAGCAAATGGCATGAAAGCCATGAATATTTTTAGTAATGAAAAATTCGAGATGAACCAAGAAAAATTTTATTTCCTTATGGATGGTATGATTGACCGAGGTTGTTTTGCGAAAGTTTAGTTAAATAAGTCCTCTTAATTTTTTTGCTAATGCAAAGAATAATTAAGGGGACTTTTTGTTTGAATGAGATCCGATAGTCACTGATTATCAGATCTTTTTTCTGTATAGATAGTGAAAAAATATAGGAGTTTTATGAACGATTGTTGATTGAAAAAGGTGAATTTGATTAATTGAATTATTATAATATGTATCGTAATCCTTGATTATTAAAGGGATAGGCCTTATTATTAAGGGAGGTTGTTTATTTTTTGTAATGATCTATAAATGAACTGATACGAAAAATAGTTCGAAAAACGAATGGTAATAATTAGCTTTGTAAGGGAGGACTTAAATGATTGAATTAAGGCATGTATATAAAACCTATGATAGCGGTGGTGTTCCGTTTAGGGTAAGTAATAATATTTCGCTTCATATTCGACCAGGTGAATTTGCTATTTTACTGGGAGAGTCTGGAACTGGTAAGTCAACCATATTAAATATTATCAGCGGGTTGGAAACTGTGGATCAAGGCCAGGTGATTATTAATAAAAAAGATATTAGTGGTTATTCCCAAGATCAGTTAGCTGATTTTCGTAAAGAGTATTTGGGATTTGTTTTTCAAACGTATAACTTAATTCCTAATTTAACCGTACGAGAAAATGTGGAATTAATTGCAAAAATGAAAACGGACAGTCTGGACGTGGAGGATGTGTTAGCGCAAGTGGGACTTAACCATCGCTTAGACAGTTTTCCAAACCAACTTTCGGGTGGTGAACAGCAACGAGTGTCAATAGCTCGTGCTTTAGTAAAAAAGCCAAAAATATTATTGTGCGATGAACCAACTGGTGCTTTGGACAATCAAACTAGTCATGAGATATTAACGATGTTACAAAATTTACCTGAGCAGTATGAGACAACGGTTTTAATGGTTACCCACAATCGATCGATTATGGAAATGGCTGATTTAATTGTAGAAGTCTCCGATGGTGAAATTTTAAAGCAGACAACCATTGCGGAACCAAAACGGGTGGCTTGTTTGAATTGGTAAGGAGTAGACGATGCGTAGGATATTAAGAAAAGATCTGCTAAGGGAAGTTAAAAAATCCTTTGCCCGCTTTATCTCAATTGCGATTTTAATCGCCATGGGAACTGCTTTTTTTATTGGTTTGAACTCAGCGGCACCGACGATGTTGAAAACAGCTAATTTGTATTTTAAGGACCAGCATTATCAAGACATTAAGGTAACAGCACCTGTCGCGTTTAATCTGGAAGATGTTCAAAAGATATGCGAAAATGAACTGATTCAAAAAGGATCTTTAGGCTACTTGGTTCAAACATTAATACAACCCGGAAATTTAGTAGTGGAAGTCATGTCTTTCAATGGCCAAAAGGACGGGTTTAAACTTGTCAAAGGGCGTTACCCTGAAAAAAGTGGTGAAGTCGCACTCGATCAAAAAGGGAGCGGCCATTATCAATTAGGTGAGGAACTTAAGTTTCATTTGGCTGATGGGCAAGAGGAGCCGGCGGTGAAAGCCAAGAGTTATAAAATAGTTGGCTTAGTAGAATCAACTCGTTATATCAGTAAAAACGTTCGGGGAACTTCCGCAATTGGTGATGGTTCCGTTGATTTATTTGGGTTGATTCGTGAGACCGACTTTACCCAAGTTGGACCTAATACCATTGATATTCAGTTGGTTTCTAATAGTCGCAAGCAAAATCTTTACAGTTCTAGCTATGAGGTCGATTTAGCTAAAGCAAAAAAAGATGTGGAAAAGATAGTAAAAGCTAAAGTGGCTAAAAAATCACAAGAAGTCACTTCAGAGTTGAACACTCAGGAAAAAGAGCTAGCAAATAAGCAAAGTGAGTTGGAAAAGCAGCAGGAAGATTTGGAAAAAGAACTGAAAGAACTCACTGGGACTGAAAAGGAAAATCTGATAAAAGAGCAAGAAACAGCTTTGGCGACCTATGAAGAGGCAAAAGGGCTTTTAGCTGAGCACCGGGACCAGCTAGTGAACTTGAAAAATCGTTTGTTGATTTCAGAAGGTGCAGTCACTAGTGAAAATAAGCGCTTGGAAAGTGTGGCCAATCAGGTCGCTAGTCAGCAAGAAAGCTTGAATCAATTGCTGGCGAATGACCCTATGAATAATGAAACGATTGCAGCTTTGGAGGAGAGCCGCCAGCAATTAGTCAGTAAGTATCAGCATGATCAAAGCTTACAGCAAATTGAGATTAGTAAGTTAGCAGAAATTCGCAGCCAGTTTTTCACAATTGAAGAACTGGTTCAAGGTGAAACCGTCAATTTACCTGATGTTGAAGGTATTAAAGAGCAATTTGCCAGTTTGGAAAAGCAACGAGCTGAAGGTCAGGAAAAGATCGAGGAAAATCTGACTAAGTTAAGAGAAGGCATCACTGACATAAAGAAAAACACCCTTGAGTTGCAACAGAACCTTAAAAAGAGTGAAACGATTGCTTATAACCTTCAAGGAATTGATGACACTGAGACCTTTAAGCCTTTCAAAGAAAACGTTGAACGTTTGGGAATTATTAGTAAAGTGATTCCTTTTGTTTTTTTCTTTGTGGCATTTATTATTACCGTTACCTTGATACTACGAATGATTGATCAATCCCGAGAGCAAATCGGTACTCTTTTAGCTTTAGGAGTCAATCGTCGCCAGATTAGAAAAAAATATACTCGTTACACCTTGATTTCTAGTTCAATTGGACTGATACTAGGCATTTACTTAGGAGGTTTTGGTCTATCGCAAGTGGTCATTGGTTTGTACTCTCCCATGTACAATTTTACTGACTATCAGTCTCACCTTTATCCTCAGTACCTTGTGATCTCCTTAATGGCCAGCCTTATTTCAGTGGTGATCATTCCCTATTTGGTATACAGTAAACTGTTTAAACTACCTGCCCTGCAGCTGATTAAACCTAAAATCGCCAATGGTGGCCAACGCTTACTAATCGAACGACTACCAGGACTTTGGCGGCAACTCCCCTTCTTTTTTCAGCGGACCATTCGCAATATTGCCAGTTATAAAGGTCGCATGGGCATTTTATTAATTGGCTTTGTCGGTTGCATGAGCCTGTTGTTCATCAGTTACGGGGCCCGTGATTCAGTGGATCAATTGCAGAAGCAACAGTTTTATGAAATCTTTAAGTACGATGTGTCAGTGGGACGGTCTAAATTTGCCACTGAAGAGGAAACGGCTGCTTATTTGGATTATCTCGAAGGCAAGCAGGTTCAGCGATTGCCAGTTCTTCAAGAAAAGTGGGAGTCGCTGAAGGGCGATAAGGAACAGGTAGAAACTTTTCTCATTAGCCCCAAGGAATCGAGTCAGTTGCATCACTACATCGACTTAAGGGATGTGGCGTCCGATAAAAGCTTACCTCTTGGGAAAAAAGATGTTTTTATTACAGAAAAGCTAGCGAAACTCTTTGACTTAAAGATTGGGGATTCTTGGTCTATTACCAGTCCTGAAGGAGAAATAATTTCGCCAAAAGTGACTAAGATTGTTAAAAACTATTATTTGCATTATGTTTATTTAGGTGAAGAGGTTTATACCCAATTGATGGGCAAGTCAGCTGACTATGATCGTGATTTTTTACAAGTTAACAACTGGACTCATCAAGATTCTGAAAAAGTATTGGGATTTGAGGGAGTCAGTAATCTGCATACCCGAGATCTTGATATTGCAAAGATGGAAGACATGACAAAGCAATTAGATAACTTAATCGGAGTGATGATCATAGCGGCAATTTTGCTGGGATTGGTTGTGCTTTACAATCTAGCTTACATTACGATTTTGGAACGAAAACAGGAAATTGCAGTAATGCGAGTAATGGGCTATCGTCAGAAACAAGTGACTCGTTATATTTTTCGGGAAATTTTACTGTTAGGCCTATTGAGCATCGGTATTGGCAGTATAACTGGGAATTTCCTTCATCGATTGGTGATGGAACAAGTTGAGTTGGACTTTTTGTTTTTTCCACAAATTGACAGAGTCAAAGTATTTAATGAATCTGGGGTGACTTTACTGGTGATTGCCAGCTTGTTAGTAGTCTTAATGCACGGCAAGATCAAACAAATTAATACAGTTGAAGCCTTGAAAGTAAAAGATTAAGTCAAACAAGCTGAGGCATGCCTCAGCTTGTTTTGGTTCTGCCAATCATAAAAAATCGTGGAAAGGGAAAGAGGATGGTGCCAGTAGCTTGTCGCGGGTAACGCTGAATGACCTGAGTTTTAATATCGGCTAAAAATGCTGGTACTTGTTGGATGGGCAGTTGAGCCAGATAAGGTAGTAGCCCAGTTCCTTTATACCATTGGATAATATCTTCGTGGGCATTTAACTGATGCATATAAGTAGTGGACCAGATATCAAAATCAGGATAATTAGCCTTCATTAAATTAAAATAATCACTGGGAGTTAGGGTGTGCTGTTGCCGGGATTCCTGAAAAGCCACCCGCCATTTATGATTGTTTGTGGTTTCTTTAATTATCTGATGAATTGGCTGGTCGTAGTTCATTGGCACTTGGGCGGCAAAGGTCCCGCCTGATCTTACTAGCTCTTTTAAGCGGGGCAGTAAGGAGGTATGATCGGGTACCCATTGCAAGCAAGCGTTGGAAAAAACCAAGTCAAACTGACCTAAGTGAGCTAAGTCAGTAGTCAAATCACAGGTTTCAAACTGGTATTGAGGATAATCACGACGGGCGCAATCAATCATTTCCGGTGAATTATCTAGACCCAGAATTTGACTATTAGGAAATTGCTTACCTAACATATGAGTGCTGTTGCCGGGGCCACACCCTAAATCAATAATGGTCTTAATATTATCTTCAATACGAGCGATTAGGTCAATGGAAGGCTGGGTACGTTCTTTTTCAAATTTTAAATATTGGTCAGATTGCCATTTCATGGTGGTCCTCCTTAATAAATAATGTTAGTTATATCCTAACAATAATTTAGCTTTCAGTCACTTAATAAGTCCATATCGTTGATTCAAATGACAGATGGGCTAATTATTTCTAAAAGAATATAGAAATATGGCCTAAAAGGGTGAAATTTTCTAGAAAAGAGTCTATAATAAGTCTTACTGAAATCCGACCTTCAAATCGTAGATTATTCAGAATTCAACAGAAATGATGGTGATAGTATGACAGACAACAGCAAGACTCGGGTTGTCGTCGGCATGAGTGGTGGCGTGGATTCGTCCGTAACAGCCTTACTCTTGAAAGAACAAGGATATGACGTTGTAGGTATCTTCATGAAAAATTGGGATGATACTGACGACAACGGTGTCTGCACGGCAACAGAGGATTATAAGGATGTGGCGAAAGTTGCCAACCAAATTGGGATTCCTTATTACTCGGTTAACTTTGAAAAGGAATATTGGGACCGTGTCTTTGAATATTTCCTAGAAGAATACCGTCGTGGCCGCACGCCGAACCCAGACGTGATGTGTAATAAAGAAATTAAATTCAAAGCATTTCTTGATTATGCCTTACAGCTTGGAGCAGATTATGTTGCCACTGGGCATTATGCTCGTGTGGTTCGTGATGAACAAGGTGTCTCACATATGTTACGAGGTGTGGACAACAATAAGGATCAAACTTATTTCTTAAGTCAATTGTCACAAGCCCAACTAGCGAAGACTATGTTCCCACTAGGTCATCTGCAAAAGCCGGAAGTGCGAGAAATTGCTGAAAAATCCGGCTTAGCAACGGCTAAGAAAAAAGATTCAACAGGGGTTTGTTTTATTGGCGAAAAGAATTTTAAAGAATTTTTAGGAAAATACTTGCCGGCTAAGCCAGGAAATATGGTGGCTGAAAATGGTGAAATTAAAGGCTCACATGCGGGGTTAATGTACTACACGATTGGTCAACGCCAAGGCTTAGGTATTGGCGGTGGTAGTGAAAATCCAGATCCATGGTTTGTAATTGGTAAGGATTTAACTACTAATACCCTTTATGTTGGCCAAGGCTTCCATCACCCAACCTTGTATTCCACTCATCTGGAAGCAAGCGAGATTCACTTCACAACAGAAGGGGACCACTCGAAAGAATTTCGTGCCACGGCTAAGTTTCGTTACCGGCAACAAGATACCGGCGTAACGGTGACCCTGGATGAAAAAGACCCAACCAAAGCGACAGTGGTTTTTGACGAACCAGTTCGCGCCATTACACCTGGGCAAGCAGTTGTTTTTTACGATGGTGACGAGTGCTTAGGTGGAGGGATGATTGATTTGGCCTTCAACGGTGCCAAAGAATTACAATATATTTAAAGGAAAAAAACAACCTGAAATTAGAGGATGCTGAAAAAGTCCGAATTTTCTTAACCGAAAATTTGGACTTTTTATTTTTTCTCACTAGTATGGTAAATACTAATAAAATGTGAAGGTTCATTTCCACTGGGAACGCCTATTTCAATCTATTTTTGGAACTGTTTTTTCCTATTTTCCCTATTTTTTCTGTTTTGTTATTTTATGAGTTTTTCAGCAGCCTCTGAAATTAGGTTGGTTTTTTTGTGTAGAAGGAAGTTCGTTAGTTCTTCTTTAAACAGTAAAACAAGGGAAGTAGGAGGAACCGCCTTTTTTGTAATAATAAAGGCGTAGCGACGAATTGGGGGCAGATCGGTAATTTGACGTGTGACCAAGTCGCCTTTTTCCAGCTCCTTATGGACTAATGAACGGGGCATAAATGCAATATGGTTGGATTGTTTTAAAAAGGTCACTAAGGTTTCACTGTGGTCAATCCCAATGCCTGCTTCCAGGTCGATTAGGGAGGCTTCAAACTGATTGATGATTTGTTCTTTAAAATCGGTCTGACTGCCAAAAATAACAATCGAGGTTCTGTTATCGATAATCTTTTTTTTAGATAACTCAGAATACCTGGCTAAAGGATGGCTTGGGCAAAACACTAAAATAGCATTGTCTTCAAAGAGGTATTCTGATGTCAGTAAGGGATGTTGGTAATTGGCCATACTCTTTTTGATGATGCCAATCTGGGCTTCTTCATTTAGGATTTTAGTGATGGTTTCATGAGCAAAAGCGACGGTGAAGTTTAAGGCAACCTGAGAGTGTTGGCGTTTAAATTGATTTAAAAAATTTACCAGAAAAATAACGGTAGAAGCTGAGGCAGAAATGGCTAATTCTCCGGTGAAGCCAAGTCGCAAATTGTCAATCTCGCGTTTAGCACTCTCGGTTAATTGAAAGATTTTTCGGCTGTAAGTCAACAAAATTCGACCAGAATCAGTCAGCTGAACAGGGAGTTTATTCTTAATAAAAAGAGCTGTCTGAAGCTCAGCTTCAAGATGATTGATATGGGCGGTGACGGCTGGTTGTGTTAAGTATAGTGAATCAGCAGCTTGGGTATAACTTTGTAATCTAGCGACTGTTTCAAAACTAATCAAATGTTTCAATTCCATATGAATCTGTCCTCTCCTATAAAATGTTGTGATGGTTGAATAGAAGTTATAAATTAAACTAAGGGAGTTATGGTGATATACTGGTCAAAAGGGTTTGTAGTGAAAAATGAAAGCGTTAACTAGTCACTGTTAATGCTATTGTAGCCTGTAGGAAAGAGTATGGCAATCCTTTTATTGGTGAAATGACTGTTGAAATAAGGATTGGGTATTGGGAAGAAAACAAGCGAATTAATTGGAATAAATACTAGTTGTTGAAGATACACGAAAAGGAGGTCAATATGAAAAAATTATTAGACAGAGCGCTATCGCTCAAGGAGGAACTGATTGCACATCGCCGATTTTTACATCAAATTCCGGAAATTGGCATGTCGCTGCCGCAGACAAAGAGCTACGTCAAGGAGCAATTAGAGGCGATGGGCTATGAGCCTCAAGAGGTTTTGGAATCAGGTCTAATTGCGACAGTTGGAGGTAAGCGACCGGGGAAAGTCTTTTTATTGCGAGCGGATATGGACGCCTTACCGATGGCAGAACAATCAGGTGAACCCTTTGCTGCCACTGGTGACAATATGCATGCTTGTGGTCATGATTTTCATACCTCAATGTTGCTGGGGGCGGCAAAACTTCTCAAAGAAAAGGAAGATGAAATTGAAGGCACGGTTAAGTTGATGTTCCAGCCAGGTGAGGAGTTACTTGAAGGCGCTCGTGACATGGTCAAAGCGGGCATATTAGAAAATCCTAAAGTTGATGCTGGTTTTGCCATTCACGTTAATTCTTTGGAGCCACCTGGCTACTTTGGATACAACAAGTCTTACATGTTAGCGTCGATTAATCATGTGGAATTAACCGTAACAGGCCAAGGCGGACACGGGGCTATGCCTTATTTGGGGATCGATCCAATTAACGGGATGGTTCAGATGTATTCAGCTCTTCAAGGAATGCTGACTAGAGAAGTGAACGCCTTTGATCCAACAGTCTTAACGTTTGGTGAATTTCATGCTGGAAATGCCGCCAATGTTATTCCCGGCAGTGGTTATATGAGGGGGACGTTGCGTAGCTTTAATGAGGAAAGTCGTCAGTTTATTATTCAGAGGATACAGCAAATTGTGGCGCACGAAGCCGCTGCTTGTCGATTGAAGGTCGAGGTAAGCATTAGTGAGGGGGTACCGGCATTAAAAATGGATGAAGGGATCACTGATCTGTTAATTGGGACAATGGATCAATTAGCGGTGGGAAATAAACAAATTGCTCCCCGTAAAGGGATGGGATCAGAAGATTTTGCCGTAATAAGCAACCTCTTACCAGCAACTTTTTTATCACTGGGCTGCGCTGTAAAAGATGAAACCAAACGATACAGTCTTCACAATCCCTGTTTACTTTTAAATGAAGATGCCTTGCCATACGGAGTAGTTGCCCATGTGGGGATGGCTCTTAATTGGTTAAACGAAAACAAGTAAAGGAGATCAAAAGTGGGAACGACTATGAAAGATGACGTGAAACCTCAAGTTAGCTGGATAGGTTATGTGGCATTTACCTTATCCTTGATTTTTTTCTCGGGTATTTTTATGAAAGCAGAAGGTTGGTGGCGTTTCTTAGATTTCACAAATATGGTAGGTAAATTTGGGTCGTTAGGAATGTTGAAAGAAGGCAATGGCGAGCTAGCAAAAGATTTCTTAGGTATAAATGGAACGGGGCCTCGCCATGCCTTCTTATTTAGCCTCAGTATCATTCCCCAGACAATGTTTGCTTTAGCGATTATTAAAGTAGTCGAACATTTTGAGGGATTAAAGGCTGCGGAAAAGCTTCTGTCACCGATTCTTAAAGGAGTCATGGGGATTCCGGGAATCGCGGGCTTGGCCCTAATTGCAAGTTTACAATCTTCTGATGGTGGTGCAGGCATGACAAAATTGTTAAAAGATGAAGGTCGTTTAACTTTAAAAGAACAACTTATATTTTCCGGATTTCAATTTGCATCACCATCGACTATCATAAACTATTTTGCTTTATCAAGTGTGCTGTTTGCATATCTTGATATTTCAATCATCTTGCCTTTAGGGGTGATTTTGTTGTGCAAGGTATTAGCAGCAAATATGATTCGTTTAGTGGTAGATCGTCTTTTAAGTGAAGAATCGGCTGATTTGAAAGGGGACGAATAGTCATGGTAAATAAAAAAGAAACATCAGGTAATGTATTAGATGCGTTCAATGATGGGGTTAAATCTGGCTGGAATATAGCGGTTAATGCGATGATTCCAGGAATTTTATTAGCATTTACAGTTTTGCAGTTTATGACTATTACGGGACTTATCGACAAAATGGAAGTTATTTTTCGACCCTTTATGGGACTATTGGGTCTGTCTGGTATTATGGCAGCCCCTTTGATATTGACTTATGTCTCTTTGACAGGGGCTTTAGGATTAGTCTCCAGCTTAGCGCTATCAGGACAAATCACTGGATCAGAAGTCGCGATTGCTTTGCCGGGTATTTTATTGTTTGGTTCTCTATTGCAATATTCAGGTCGTGTATTAGGGGCAGCTGATGTTCCAAATAAGTATTATGGCTGGTTTTTCGGATCCTCGACATTAGCGGGAATTATTGGAATGCTGTTGATGAGGCTTGTGGTCTGGTGGTTTTAAGTGTCGTTCAAGGAATGAGGGGATGGACGGTGAGCCATCCCCTTATTTGTCGTTAAAAAAAGTGAATTTATTTAACAGAATCACTGAAAATTTGCGTATTTAGTTATAGTGGGAAATAAGGAGGTGAAAAAAACCAAGCAGTCAACTATCAACTGTCTTGATTGTTTTCTTTCTGGCGATTGTGTCTGTATGTTGAGAGGGTCTCATAAGCGTCGTAACAAAGAAATAGAACGGCTGAAACTGCTAGAAGGACCACAAGGGGGCCTTTAGTAACTCCCATAATTTGGTTGGCAATTAGGACGATATAAGTAACAACTCGGATAAGTGCAAATAAGTGTTTCAATGTGCTTCCCTTCTTTCTCAGTGTCAGTATAGCATAGGTTAGGAGGAAGAGTAAAAGAGAGGATGAAGACGAATGGAAATGCAAGATGAGGTTAATCCGTTATATTTGTATTCAATGTATCTGTCAACTATCCAAGTGGATGGAAAAGTAAAAACGTCAGTTGAACTACCAGATTTTAATTTAAAAGTAGTTGGAGACGATTTTTTAGACCTTGGAGAAGATTTAATTGAAATGGCCTGTAAAAAAGCTATTTACTTGGAGAAGAAGGGGAAATCTGTGCCATTGCCAAGTATGTATTCTCTTGTGATGACAAAAGGGGAACCCCATGGCCTTCTTTTAGTAGATTATCCTAAGTATCGCAACGAACGAAAGCGGAAGTGATTTTCTAGAAGAACTGCTCTTATGTCTAGTGTAAGGCCAAAAAAGTCAGTAAGCTGAGCCAAGGCTCAGCTTACTGACTTTTTTTAGGTATTAATTAGTCATCTAGGCCATTCTTCTTATATGCGGACATGAAGATTAGGCTTGAAATGATTAACCAAACAAGGAGCACGAGACTATCTTTGAGATTCCAACTATAGTCAATTCCCATCAAAGCAGACTGTACGAATTTATTTAGGACACCAGGGTAGGTGAAAATGCTAATTTTCCCAATTGCTTGATTAAGGGCTGCGAAGTTAGGTAATAAGGTCAAAACAAGCATGACTGGCATGCCAATCAATCCAGCTTGCATCTGATCTTTGGCAGTCAAGCCAATAATCAGACCAATAATTAAGCTTATGGCACCACAAATAGTTGTCATCAAAAAATAAGTGATTAAAGGAATGTCGCTAAAAGAAAGGTTAGCCGCTGGAATTAGTAAAATATTAACGACCGTCATCACTAGTAAGGGGGGCAGCAAGCTAGCAAAAAAGAATTCCAGATTTGTGACAGAAGAGGTCATCAGGACTCGTAAGGTTTTTTTCTCTTTTTCTTCTGCCAAAGGGTAAGATGTCATCATGATGCCGCCCATAATAATATTAAATGACAGGCCAAATCCTAATAGGAAACCCTCCTTTGTCATGCCTATTTCGTGAGTGTCTTGATGAGGCATGAGTGCTCCCATTAAAATGACAAAACCTAAGGCCATTAAGGGGACTATCATAATGTTACGGTTCTTTAAAATAGTTGATAACTTCATTTGAAAGATTGCAGTAAATTTTTGCATGGAAAAGCTCATACTAATTTCCTCCCTGTTACTTGAATAAATATGTCACCTAAAGATGGTTCACATGAGTGAATCGTTTCAATCTGACCAGTTGCCAGCCATTGTTGAAGAGTGATAGTGGTTTCCGGCTTGTCAATCAAGAGAACTTGTTCACCTGATGTTTTAGTAATGCGATAGCGTTTTTCTTGGTTAAATTTGATTTTTAGTTCTTCTGGCGTCCCACGTTCCACTATATAGCCATCATTCAGTAATGCGATATGGTCGCATAATAAGGTTGCTTCTTCCATATTATGAGTGGTCAAGAGAATCGCTGTTCCATTATTTTTTAATTCCAGTAATAGGTCATGAATAGCTGAAGCTGTAGAAGGGTCCAATCCGCTGGTTGGTTCATCTAAAAACAATAATTCAGGTTTGTGTAAAACCGCTCTGGCTAAGATCAAGCGCTGAGTCATGCCTTTTGACAACTTACTGGCCAGTTTAGTTTGATGTTCGGCTAAGCCAACTTGTTCGAGGACATCGTCGATTCTAGCTTTTGGAACCTCCAAAAGCCGAGCGAAAAAGGCCAAATTTTGATAAACGGTCATGCGCTCATAGAGACCACTATTATCTGTCATAATTCCAATTCGTTGATAGAGATTTGTTGAAAAGTTAGTGATGTTCTGACCGAGAATATCAATGTGGCCAGAGGTTTGTTTCAACTGACCAGTCAGTATTTTAATTGTAGTTGTTTTTCCAGCTCCTGAAGGTCCTAGAAAGCCAAAGATTTCCCCTTTGGCTACTGTAAAGCTAATGTCTTTAATGGCGGTGGTGTCTTTAAAAATTTTCTTTAGCTCTTTCACGTTGATCGATAATTGTTTGTCCATTTAGATTGCTCCTTCTTAAAAATAGGCGTAAGCCTCAATTGATTAAATAACAATATTATAGAAAATTTCAATTAAGGAAATACTCACAGCAGATTTAGTTACCTGTCCAGCGTTCCACAGCCAGCGGTGATAACTAACTTAAGTTTAAGCAGTTTTACTCAAATTGTCGTAAAAATCTGGTGAAAAAATCAGTGAAAGAGTCCAATGGTGGCAAAATCATCCTGAAATGTGGTAAAAAAGAGCTGAAAGGGACATTAAAAATTCATTATTTCCTTGAAATCCTCTAAACGAGATCGGGACAAAGGTATTTTTGAACCCTCCATGCCTTTTAATATTAAGGTAAAGCTATTTTTAGAATAACTAATTAATTCAGTTACCCGCTGTAAATTAACTAAATAAGAACGGTGAGAACGGAAGAAGCCGAAGGCCATTAATTTGGTTTCTAGTTCTGTCATGGTCAAAGTTGTGGGAAACTGTTCTCCAGCGACACTAATATGGCTGATGCTGTTAATGCTTTCGACGAAATCGACTTCCATCGGATCAAAGAAAATAGTTTTATCTGCAACCTTGCAGGCGATTTTGAAAATCGAAGGGGGAACAATCACATTTTCCAGCTCAACAGAAAGCGGTTCGTCATTAATTCTTAGATCTGTTTTTTTCAAGCCAGCAATTTTAGTATAATGATAGATATCCTGACTTAATAAAATTAGTTCCTCCGTATAGCTGGCAGCAAACAAGAGGCCAGTGTCTATTTTACTAAAAGTTCCTAAGGCTTTTAAATAAAGTTCAATCCCTTCATCGGTCAAATCAGTTAAGGGACTTTCAATTAAAAGTAATTGGGGATTGAATAGAAAGACTCTGGCTAGGTGAACCCGTTGAATTTGATCCAATGACAGGAGCTTAATAGATGTATCCAACAGGTCAATGAGTGAAAAGTATTCAGCTAAGGTGCTAATGGCTAGATTATTAGACGCAATCTTTTTAAATGTAGTTAAATACTTGCGAATGGTGACGGTTTGATAAAGCTGATCTTCTTTGCGAATAGATAAGATGACGCTAGCCTTTTTTGTTATACTGCCGCTGGAAGGCTCTTGTTTACCTTCGAACAGGCTGAAAAGCATCACAGCTTCCGTATGAGTCATTTTTATGCCGATTCGTTGATTGCTTAAAATCGTCAGGTCAATATTTTTTAGAATTGTTAATTGATCTTTTTCTTTGGTTAAGTTCACAGCTGTTAATAAAGTCATTGTATTCCTCTTTTTCTTGTTAGTCATTATTTTATAATACCACAGTCAGACTTGAGGGGAGATAAGAAAAAAGCCCCCTCATTAAGCGACAAGGGGAAGTTGTATCCTTACATTAGTGGGGCAAAAACATTTAAAACAGCCCGACCTAAGTTGCGTAACCAGCCGATTTCTTGTGTGTCACCTAAGGTAATCTCTTGGCAGAGGGCTTCTGTCTCTAGAAAATCTTGAAGCATCACAGGAATTACCTCAGTTTGATACATCCACACCCCGCATTCTAGGTGGAGGAAGAGACTGCGGTAATCTAAATTGATTGTGCCAACCGTTGCAAAGAGTCCGTCAACGACAAATGTTTTAGAGTGAATAAAGCCTGGTGTGTATTCAAAAATTTTGACGCCTGCTTCAATCAATTGCCCATAATTAGAGCGTGTCACAGCATGGACATACCATTTATCTGGAAGATGAGGCGTTTGAATTCGTACATCAATCCCGCTTTTAGCGGCATTACAGAGAGCTTCCATCAGTAGATTGTCAATCACCAAGTATGGGGTGGTAATGTAGATGGATGTTTTCGCCCGCCCAATTAAGTTTAAATAAACGTTCTCCCCTATGGTTTCATCATCGAATGGCATGTCTGTATAAGGCTGGTAATAGCCTTTGGTGTCAGACCTTGGCTCGTAGCCTTCCCTAGGGTAATAGTCACAGTAGTCTCGCTCTTCATTGCGTTGTAAATCCCAAAGACTGAGAAACATTAAGGTAAAGCCCCAAGCAGCTTGCCCTTTTAGCATGATGCCAGTATCTTTCCAGTGACCGTGTTTTTCGTAGGCATTGATGTATTCATCGGCTAAGTTATTGCCGCCAGTAAAGGCTACCTTGCCATCAATTGTCATGATTTTACGGTGATTGCGATTGTTAAACACCGACGATAGAACGGGTACAAAGGGGTTAAAGATACTACACTTAATACCCATGGCCTCCAGTTTTTTATCGTAGTTTTGGGGCAGGGTAAAGATGCAACCAAAATCATCATAAATCAAGCGGACATCGACGCCTTCTTTTGCTTTTCGTACCATGATTTCCAAAAGGCTGTTCCACATGTGACCTTCTTCAATGATAAAGTATTCCATAAAAATATAGTGTTCCGCCTTTTCCATTTCAATTTTCATGGCGTCAAAAACGTCCTCACCTAGAGGTAAATAAGTGCCTTCTGTTTGTTTGAAAGGAGGGACAATCCCATAATTAGTCAAATAAGTCGACTGAGCTAAGGCATCGCCATTAGTTGTTTGAATGGCTAAATCAGGAATTGTACAAGCCAAAGCGTGTGCTTCTTTTTTTTGAATCTCTGCCATTTTATGCTGTAAACTTCGCTGGATGGTCAGTCGACCAAAAATAAGGTAGGTGACGGTACCAAAAATTGGCAGTAACATAATCGGAATTAACCAGGCAATCTTATATGCTGGATTACTGCGATTATTGATAATGCCAAGAACAATAGCGATGGAAATGAGGATGTTAAGAATATAAAAATAAACGAAATATTCCTGAAACCGCAAGATAATCGCAAATAAAATAGTTAGTTGTAAAATCAGTAGGAAGGCAACAAAAGCTGCACGATGTGTCAATAATTTTAAGAATTTCATCGGGATAAAAACTCCTTTTTTCAAGTATAGTTCAGATAGTTCATCTTTGATTATACCTTAAATGAAAGCCGTAGTATAATAGAATAAATGCTAAAGTATCAGTGAGGCAGTATGTGTCTACCTAAATAGCAACAGTCAAGAAAGGGGGATTTAGATGACTATCATTAAACGTTTAAATGAAAAGGTTGGTTATACAGAAGGGGAATCGGTTCTGGCCGATTATATTCTAAAAAATGCTGAGTTAGTATTAAACTATTCCATTCGAGAATTGTCTCAGCAAGCCTTCACATCAACGTCGACTATTTTTCGCTTATGTCAAAAGTTGGGGTTGTCTGGCTATAAAGAGTTTGTGATTAAGCTATCCCGTGATTTAGAAAGTCAGTACAATAATCTTGCAGGAATTGACGCTAATTTTCCTTTTAGTCGGGTGGACTCTGATCTTTTAGTGGCAAAAAAAATTGCGGCCTTGTCCAGTGAAACGATCACCCAAACTCATCTACTGTTGACCGAAAGCATGTTAAATCAGGCAGTCGATTTAATTGTTCAGGCAGAAAGTATCTTTGGTATTGGGGTTAGTCATTCTTTTAACCGAGCTGTTGATTTTCAAACGAAGATGTTGCGAATCGATTATTACGTGAAGTTAATGCCTTTGCAGGCTGACCAGTTTCATTTGGCGAACCATGGGACTGCTAAGGATGTGGCTATTATTATATCTTATGGTGGTACCACAGCGGAAATACTCAGTGATGCTAAGTTGCTAAAAAAGAAAGGCTGTAAGTTGATAGTGGTCACTTCCAACAGTGAAGGAGACTTAGCTCGAATGGCAGATGGATTATTGCCGCTGCCTAAAAATGAAGATGCAGATTTAAATATTTCCACTTTCTCTTCACAAATTGCGACTGAATTTGTCTTAAATGTGCTATACTCTTGCGTTTATAAGCGCAATTATTTGGAAAATATCAAAAAAAATAAAAACGCGCCTACCTCTTATTTATTATTTTAAGGTCACAATGTTTCGTTGTAGCCTTATTTTTTTGCACTTAAAGCTGAAACGTTGTCCCTAAATGGGATGGGAGCCTTTACAATCAATGGGCTATCAGTGAAAATGAAAGTGTCTTCATATTAAGTTGAACTAAGAGGGAATAAACAGAAATGGAGTGAGAGTATGAATGGAGTTATGGGATTTTTGGAAGAAAAAGTCCAACCAATTGGGGTTAAGATTGGTGGACAACGACATCTGTTAGCGGTGCGGGATGGACTGGTTTTATCGATGCCTTTAATTATTGTTGGGTCATTATTTTTAGTTTTATCCAGTTTGCCAATTCCTGGTTATCAAGGCTTAATTGCGTCGGTTTTTGGGGATGAGTGGACGAGTACTATGGGGTTTGTGGTTAATTCAACCTTTGGTGTCATGGCGTTAATTTCATCTTTTGGGATTGCCAATTCATTGGTTAAAAGCTACAACATGGATGGGAATACAGCAGGAATTATCTCATTGTGTTCGTTATTACTCGTGACGCCTTTAACCAAAGACAATGGGATCGATATGTCTTATATGGGCAGCAAGGGGTTATTTGTGTCACTGATGATTGGGCTAATGGTTGGGGAAATATATCGTCGAATGGTCCAAGCTGACATCGTGATTAAATTACCAGAGAGTGTTCCACCAGCAGTCAGTAAATCCTTTGTGGCGCTGATTCCAGCAGCGGTTTGTCTAACCTTATTTTGGGTTTTGCGGCTGGTGATTGCCAGTGTTGGTTTGAGCAATCTTCATGAAGTTATTGGTAAAATCGTTGGGGTACCCTTGTCATACATTGGTGGTGGTTTTATTGGTGGTTTAGTGGCTGTTTTCGTCACAGGACTCTTTTGGTCAGTGGGGATTTTGGGTTGGGATTTGGTTCAGAGCGTTCTGAATCCGTTGTGGCTGCAAATGCTTGATGAGAATCGAGTTGCTTTTCAGGCAGGTGGGGAAATCCCTCATATTTTAAATACGACTTTTTTCAATGTTTTTGTGTGGATGGGAGGCAGCGGCTCGATTATTGGTCTAGCTATTTTATTGATGTTTTTTTCCAAAAGTAGGCAAAATAAAGAGTTGGGAAAATTAGGCTTTCCACCAAATGTGTTTAATATTAGTGAACCAATTATGTTTGGTTTTCCAGTAGTGATGAATCCGTTAATTTTGATTCCCTTTACGATTACACCGATTGTTATTTACATGATATCTTACACAGCCATGGCTACTGGGATTGTGGCAAAAACTGCGGGTATTTTAGTGCCATGGACAATGCCACCGATTATTGGTGGTTATCTGGCAACAGGTGGCCATGTTTCAGGGGCGGTTTTACAATTAGTCTGTTTGTTTATCAGTATTTTAATTTATTACCCTTTCTTTAGAATGATTGACAATCAGTATTACCAAGATGAACTAAAAGGATAGGAGCGATTAAGTGAAGAGACTGTTGAATTGTACGGCATCGGAAACTCGAGCTTTAACAAAAGAAGAATTAGTGGTGGCTATTAAAGCTAACGCTGGACGCACGATTTTAGCTGAAAATGATGTGGTGATTCCACCCTTTTCAGGTAATCTGACCAATTCAGAGGTAGTGGCAGCCTTTGGAGCGGATTTAATCTTATTAAATTGTTTTGATTTTGTTAGCCCTCATATTATTGGAGTGGCTTCTGAAGATCAAAGACCAATCGAAACTTTAAAAAGGCTGACGGGTAAACCAATCGGCGTTAATCTTGAACCAGTAGACGTAAGGGCAGATCATGAAGGTGCCCTTCAGCAGATTAGTTCGGGGCGTGTGGCATCTAATGACAATTTACGACTGGCTAATGAGTATGGCTTTGATTTTATTTGTTTAACGGGGAATCCCAGTACGGGCGTTTCCAATAAGGAAATTTGCCATGCGACTACACGAGCAAAAGAATTATTTAAAGGGGTTGTAATAGCAGGAAAAATGCATTCGGCAGGTGTTTCTGAAATCGTAATTGATAGACACACGATTGATTCGTTTGCTGAGGCAGGGGCGGATATTATATTAGTGCCAACTTCTGGCACCGTTCCTGGTTTTACCGAGCAGCAGATGCACGACTGCATCAGTCGTATTCACCAGCAAGGAAAATTAGCCATGTCAACTATTGGTACGACACAGGAAGGAGCAGACACGGCGACCATCAGAGAGCTAGCTTTAATGAGTAAACGGGCTGGCGCTGATATTCAACACATTGGCGATGCTGGATTTAATGGGACCGCCGATCCTGAGAATATCATGCAGTTGTCAGTTTCGATTAGAGGCAAACGGCACACATATTTAAAAATGGCACAATCAATTAATCGCTAGAATCTGCAAAAAGGCCTGAGGGCCTTTTTGTCTTGGTCATAAGAGGGCATAACTCACAATAAGTAAATTAAAATGAAAATGGGGGATGAATCGGGCAGTCAATGGTGTAAAATGGAAGAAACAACTAATTCCAAGGAGGGAAAATATGACTGTAATCATTGGTAAGTTAACAGATCTAACACTTACCCAAGTGGTGACAATTTTTAAAGAACGGATAAAGGTATTTGTCGTGGAGCAAAATTGTCCCTATCAGGAAATTGACGAAGCAGATGAGCAAGCCACTCATATTAGCATTTGGCAGGGAGTAGAATTAATGGCCTATAGCCGTGTTATTAATCGCGGTGATGAGGTGACTTTCGGCAGAGTGATTGTCGTCAAAGACCATCGAGGCAAGCAATTGGGACGTCAAATTGTGACTCTGGCTATAGCGGAGATCAAAAAAAGTTTCCCCAACAGACCTATCCGTATTTCTGCTCAAGCTCACTTAATCGAATTTTATGGTAGTTTTGGCTTTAAGGCCAGTTCTGCTGAATACTTGGAAGACGGTATCCCTCACGTTGATATGGTGTTGGTTCAATAGAACTAAAAGGGGTCGACAAATAATTTCATCAGTAAAACAAAAAGCTCAAGGGGATTATTCCTTAAGCTTTTTGTTGTGATCTATAAAGCCCCCAAATACTAATCAGCATCCATATTACTAGTAGAATAAGTATGGAGAAGGCTGCCTGGAAATTAAGCCAATCACTGACAAAACCGAATAAGAGCGGCCCGAGAGAACCGAACATAAAGCCACCTGATTGCATAAAGGCTGATAAAGAAATGGCTTCATGATGATGATTGCTCTGGGTGAGAGGCAACATCAGGGCTAAAGGAAATAGACCACCGGCACCGATACCAAGAAAAATAGTTCCTAGCCATGGAGAGGTGTGGCCGACTAATATGCCTAAGCCGATTAGTTCAGAGAGCCCGCAAAATCCTAGCCAAGTCAATGGGTTGTGCTGACGGCTGACAAGCCACGGTATAAGAAAACTAATCGGCAACTGAATCATAGTGAAGAGGGTTAGTAGAAGCCCAGATTCTTCGCTAGTAAATCCCAAACTTTGAGAAAAAGGGGCTAACCAAGCCGTGATGGCATAAAAAATGGCCGCCATCAAACTGAAAAAGAGCATTAATAACCAGTTTCGTTGTGGTTGTCGATTGACTTGAGGCTTACGTTGAGTTTTTGTCGCCAAAGGCAGGAGTAGAAATACGGGCAGAAAGGCCAATCCTCCCCATAATCCAAGTGTCAGCTGCCAAGAGCCTAGACCTTGAAATAAAGGAACCGCCGTACTTGAAGCTAAGGCTGCGCCACCCACCATGGAAACGGAGTAAAAACTCATTAAATGGTGACTTTCAGGGTAATCCTGTTTGATTAAGCCGATGATTAAGGGGCCTGCAATACCGATGCCCATCCCAGCGAGTAAGGCGCTGAGAATCAGCCAAAAAGAGTTGTCAATCAAGAGTCGGCTTAGGAGGGAAAGGCTCAAAATAACCATGGCAATTATTAGGCCGACTTCAACGGACAGCCGCTGGCTCAATTTAACTGCTAAGAGTGAAAATAGGCCCATACAAAAAACGGGCAAGGTGGTTAGGAGACTGGCTGTGACACCAGTCATGCCCAAGTCGACCTTAATCAAGGTCAATAGAGGCCCCAGCGAAGTAATCGCCGGTCGTAAGTTCAGTGATAATAAAATGATTACCACAATAAAGTATCGTTTGCGCATATCAAAAACTCCTTTTCTTTGAAACTAATCGGTAACTAAAGTGATTAGTTCTGTATTAGGAGTATATAATTGCAAGAATGATAAAACCATACTATTATAACTATAAAGATGATAGGTTTTACCTATAATTGAATCCGATGATTGTTAATAGAAACTAAGGAGAGATCAGATGGAACTGCGTCAGTTACGTTATTTTTTAATCCTGTGTCAGGAGCTACATTTTTCTGAAGCCGCCTTTAAATTGGGAATCTCTCAACCTAGTCTGAGCCAGCAAATTAAATTACTGGAAGCTGAAGTGGGATTACCCTTGTTTAATCGAATCGGCAAAAAAACCGTAAAAACCGAAGCAGGAGAGCTTCTGGAAAAATACGCTAGGGGTATTCTTGATAAGACCAAGGAAGCTCAGCTAGCCCTAGATGATTTGAAGGGAGAGCGAGTCGGCGTGATTCGGGTGGCAGTCCTGCCTTCTGATTTGGATTACCGGATGAGCCATTTATTAAAAGCCTTTCATCAGGAGTTTCCTAAGGTTAAAGTCAGAGTCATTCCTTCCATCGAGATCACAGAGAAGTTACTAAGCAATCAGGTGGATATTGGTGTAGGTCTGCTGAAAGCCCACACCGAGAGCTTGCAACAAACACATATTTACACCGAGACTTATGATTTGTATGTGCATGTTGATCACCCATTGGCCCAAGAATCCACGATTAGAGCCAGTGAGCTGGTGGAGTTGCCTCTGATTGCTTTTCCAGAAGGGTATTATGGCCGAGGGTTAATCGACAGCTGGGCTCAAAGAAAAGGAATCAGTTTGAGGCCAATTATTGAAACTGGATCAGCGACCTCTCAGTTTCAATTGGTAGCGGAAGGAGTTGGGGCGACTATTCAACCGCAACAATTAATTAGCGAATTAGGCCACCAGCCACTGGTTTCAGTAGAAATTGAAGATGGTCCAATTCGGGAAGTAGCTGTGGCTCATTTGAAAGATAAATACCTCAGCCTAGCTATGGAAGCCTTTATTGAACGCTTGGCTTATATTTATTAAAAAGAGACTGCCCATCGCCGATGGGCAGTCTCTTTATCAAGTTACGAAGATTTCGAGTAGTTCTGATTGAAATTGTCGAGTCAATGGAGATAAGGAATTGGACTTTTTGGTAGTCAAATAGGCATGGCGGTTTATTTTTGGGAACCCTTCAATGGTTCTGGTGATAACCTTATTCTTGAAGAAAGCCTGTTGATGGTGGTAAAGTTGACGCGATGTTCTTAGTTTGATTTTACCTTTGAAAGTTGGGGAATGGCATCTTTTTTATTTCACTACTTTATAATGACGTTAAGTGAACGATAGTGATTTAAATAGCTGTTTATTCGTGCTATAATCGATGTGGGTGGCGTATGTCCTTAATAGAATGAGACAACCAATCATTCTCCTTTGTTCGAGGTTTAAGGAACAATTCTACGCTGCCCCCTTTTTTTTATGATCTCTGTCAAATTCTTAGAAGTGAATTTGGGAGGTTTTTTTGCATGTGTGTTGATCATATGGAGATGAGTTTTCTCTAAAATGACAGACAGTCTATTTATGAGACCTTGTCTAAATAAGCAACTTAGAAAATGACAGGCGGCTTACGCCTTTTGCAATGATCTAGATGTTAGCAAAATGGTTTGTTTTGAAGCAGCTAAGCTTCTATAATTTGAATTTACTGTGTCAATGAGTTTAATTTTAATTAAGGGTGCTTATAAAAAAACAGCGGATTAACTTAAAGAAATCGGCTTTCTTTTATACATGGCTGAAGATTTGTAGTTAATTAGCAGGGCCTATCCTTGTGGAAAATTCACAAAGGGGACTAAAGTGTTTGCCCGTATGATAAAAACGATTACAACTAATCGGTTATCTTTGTGAAACCACTACTCGATAATTGCTATTTCTTTATAAGAAGTCTAAATAAGCTTCCGAAATAATTTTAGATAAAACAAGTAAATAGTGAATTCTAGTAACTATCATTTGAATTTCATTCTCAATTAGGATAAAATATAAGAGATTGAGTAATGAAAAAATTTGATGTGGAGGTCGTTATAAATGTCCGTTTTAGAAATTAAGAATTTACATGTGTCGATTGAGGACAAAGAAATTTTAAAAGGCGTTAACTTAACAATGAACTCTGGCGAAATTCACGCCATTATGGGACCAAACGGCACAGGTAAATCAACTTTATCGGCTGCGATTATGGGGAACCCTAACTATGAAGTTACCGCAGGTGAGGTGCTATTAGATGGTGAAAATTTATTGGAGCTAGAAGTAGACGAACGGGCTCGTGCTGGCATCTTCTTGGCCATGCAATATCCAAGTGAAATTCCTGGAATTACCAATGCGGAATTTATGCGTGCGGCGATCAATGCCAAACGAGACGAGGATGACAAAATCTCCGTTATGGACTTTATTAAAAAATTAGATGAAAAAATGGCAATTTTAGATATGCCGGAAGAAATGGCTGAACGTTACTTAAACGAAGGCTTTTCCGGTGGCGAGAAAAAACGGAATGAAATTCTGCAATTAATGATGATGGAACCAACTTTTGCGATTTTAGATGAAATCGATTCAGGCTTAGATATTGATGCGTTGAAAGTTGTGTCTCAAGGGGTCAACGAAATGCGTGGGGATAACTTTGGTGCATTGATCATTACTCATTATCAACGCTTGCTGAACTACATCACACCTGACGTAGTTCACGTTATGATGGATGGCCGTGTTGTCAAAACAGGTGGGGCTGATTTAGCGAAACGTCTGGAAGCGGAAGGTTATGCCGGCATCAGCAAAGAATTAGGAATTGAACTAATTGAAGAATAAGAAGGGTGGACAAGATAAATGAAAGACGTACAATTTACGACTTATCTTGACGACTTAAAAGCTTTTTCAGTTGGTCAAGGTGAACCAGAATGGATGCTTGAACTTCGTCTAGCTGCGTTAGCTAAACTAGAGGAATTAGATTTACCGAAAATCGAACGGGTTAAAATTGACCGTTGGGATTTAACCACGGTGGCAGATTTTGAGGAAACCGTTGAGTATGGCAATGTCTATAACTTTGATGCCTCAAAAGACAATCCGATTTTAGTTCAACACGGCAATACAACCGTGGTCGAACAAATGCCAGTTTCCTTAAGCGAGCAAGGCGTGATTTTTACAGATATTTTTACGGCCATGCAGGAGCACCCAGAATTGGTTAAAGATTATTACATGCAACTGGCAGTTAAGCCAAACGAAGATAAATTAACAGCTTTCCATGCGGCCTTTATGAGTGGTGGTTCTTTCCTTTATGTGCCGAAACATGTGGTCATTGAAGAACCAATCGAAGGAATTTATTTGCACAATGCGGCGTCTACGACTAATTTTGTTAAACATGTTCTAATCTTAGCGGATGAAAACAGTCAGTTTAACTACTTAGAACGTTTTCAAACCGTGGGCGAAGGCGATGTTAAATCGGTGGCAAATATCGTGATTGAAGTTGTGGCAAAACAAGGCTCTAAAGTGAAGTTTTCCGCCATTGATCAATTAGGTGTCAATGTGACAGCCTATATGAACCGCCGTGGCCACATCCTCCGAGATGCGTCAGTTGACTGGGCTATCGGTGTGATGAACGATGCCAATGTGGTAGCAGACTTTGATTCTGATTTAATTGGCGAAGGTTCTCATTCAGAAGTCAAAGCTGTGGCAATCAGTGCCGGCCGTCAAACACAGGGAATCGATACACGGGTGACAAACTATGGTCGTCATTCGATTGGTCATATTTTGCAACACGGTGTTATTCGTGAACGAGGAACCTTGACCTTTAACGGAATTGGTCACATTATCAAAGGGGCTAAAGGGGCAGACGCGCAACAAGAAAGTCGCGTACTGATGTTATCTGATCAGGCCCGAGGCGATGCCAATCCGATTTTATTGATTGATGAAAATGAAGTGACTGCCGGACATGCGGCCAGTGTTGGACGTGTAGATCCGGAAGAGATGTACTATTTAATGAGTCGTGGCTTGAAGAAAACAGAAGCAGAACGTTTGGTTATTCGAGGCTTTTTAGGCTCAGTCTTAACGGCAATTCCAGTGAAAGAAGTTCGTCAGGAACTAGCAGAGGTTATTGAAAGGAAGTTATCTTAATGATTAGCAAACACATCAAGCAAGATTTTCCGATTTTGCATCAAGCTGTCAATGATGAACCTTTAGTTTATTTAGATAACGCTGCAACCACTCAAAAACCCATTCAAGTTTTGGAGGCGTTACGCCATTACTATGAATATGATAATGCCAATGTTCACCGAGGGGTTCATACCTTGGCGGAGCGTTCCACGGCCGCTTATGAAGGAGCTCGCGAGAAAGTTCGTCGTTTTATCAACGCTGAGTCTACTGAACAAGTCTTGTTCACACGGGGAGCAACGACTGGCTTAAACTGGATTTCTCGTAGCTATGGCGATGCCAATGTCAATGAAGGCGATGAAATTGTGATTACCTACATGGAGCATCACTCCAATATCGTTCCTTGGCAAGAACTGGCCAAACGCCAAAAGGCTAAACTGGTTTATATCAACTTAACACCAGATGGGCAATTGGACATGGCTGATGCTCGCCAAAAAATTACTAAGAAAACCAAAATCCTTTCGGTGGCACATTGTTCCAATGTTTTGGGTGTAACCAATCCGATCGTCGAGTTAGCCCAGTTGGTTCATGGCGTTGGCGGGGTGATGGTCGTAGACGGTGCTCAAGCAGTGCCTCATATGCCAGTGGATGTCAAAGCTTTGGGAGCCGATTTTTATGTCTTTAGTGGGCATAAGATGTGCGCTCCGACTGGAATAGGTGTATTATATGGCAAACGGGAACATTTGACTGCCATGGAGCCTATTGAGTACGGCGGCGAAATGATTGATTTTGTTTACGATCAGGAAAGTACTTGGACCCAACTGCCTTGGAAGTTTGAAGCGGGAACGCCTAACATCGCCGGGGGAATAGGCTTAGGTGCCGCCATCGATTACTTAAACGAGATTGGGATGGAAACTATCCATCAATATGAAGCGGATTTAGTGGCTTACGTGTTACCTAAATTACTTGCCATCGACGGCATAACGGTATATGGCCCTCAAGATCCGAGTAATCACAACGGCGTGATTGCCTTCAATATTGATGGGTTACATCCACATGACCTGGCTACAGCTATGGACATGCAAGGGGTGGCGGTGCGAGCCGGTCATCACTGTGCCCAACCTTTATTAAACTACCTGAACGTGCAATCAACGGCACGGGCAAGTTTCTATTTTTACAATACCAAGGAAGACGCTGACCAGTTAGTGGCCGGTCTTCTGGCGACAAAGGAGTTTTTCCAACATGGCACTATCTAGATTAGATAATTTATACCGACAAGTCATCTTAGATCATTCAAGTCACCCACATCACCATGGTGTGTTAGATGAATCAACGACGGAGATTGAGATGAACAACCCAACCTGTGGTGATGTCATTCAACTTCAGATGAAACTAACACCAGAGAACGTGATTGAAGATATTCGCTTTGACGGCAGCGGCTGTTCTATCAGCACTGCTAGCACAAGCATGATGACCGATGTTGTCATTGGAAAAACCACCACTGAAGCTTTGGCATTAATCGACAGCTTTTCCGAATTAGTACAAGGAAAAGACGTGGCCAAGCTTGATGCCTTGGGTGATGCTCAGATTCTCAGTGGTGTAACCAAATTCCCTGCCCGAATTAAATGCGCGACCCTTGGCTGGAAAGCTTTGGAACGAGGTATTTACGAAAACAAAGCAACAACTGTAGCTGACCAGCGTCATTGCGACGAGTAACAGAAAGTGTGCAGCCAACCCTAAACGCTTTTCAGAGAAAGGAATGAGGATATGAGTGAAGTACCTACTCCAGAAGTTGAACTTGAAACAGAAGTACCCTCTTTAGAAGAATATAAATTCGGCTTTCATGATGAAGACCAGTCCATTTTCAGTACAGGTAAAGGATTGACGGAAGAAATCGTCCGTGAAATCTCGAAAGTCAAAGAAGAACCTGAGTGGATGTTGGATTTCCGTTTGAAATCCTTTGAAGCCTTTAAGAAAATGCCGATGCAAAAATGGGGCCCGGATTTATCAGAAATTGATTTTGAAGCCCTGACATACTACAAAAAAGCCAGCAACGAGCCTGCTCGTGACTGGGAAGATGTCCCAGATAAAATCAAAGAAACCTTTGAGCGAATCGGGATTCCCGAAGCCGAGCGCAAATATCTAGCTGGCGCCAGTGCTCAGTATGAATCAGAAGTGGTTTACCACAATATGAAAGACGAGTTTAGCAAATTGGGCATCGTCTTCACTGATACGGATTCAGCCTTAAAAGAATACCCAGAGCTATTCAAAGAATATTTTGCAAAACTAGTGCCACCAACGGATAATAAATTAGCAGCACTTAACTCAGCTGTTTGGTCAGGCGGCACCTTTATCTACGTACCAAAAGGCGTTCAATGTGATGTGCCACTACAAACTTATTTCCGGATTAACGCCGAAAACATGGGACAGTTCGAACGCACCTTGATCATCGTTGACGAAGGCGCTAGTGTCCATTACGTGGAAGGTTGTACGGCACCAACTTATTCAACTAACAGCCTCCATGCGGCCATCGTGGAAATCTTTACCCGTAAAGATGCTTATTGCCGTTACACGACTATTCAAAACTGGTCGGATAACGTCTATAATTTGGTAACTAAACGTGCCAAAGCTTACGAAAATGCAACTGTTGAGTGGATTGACGGCAACTTAGGTGCCAAAACCACTATGAAATATCCAAGTGTTTATCTGGATGGACGTGGCGCACGTGGCACCATGCTATCAGTGGCGTTTGCCAACGAAGGCCAAATTCAAGACACAGGAGCCAAAATGATTCACAATGCACCCAACACATCAAGCTCAATTATCTCCAAATCCATTGCCAAAAATGGCGGCGAAGTCAACTACCGTGGGCAAGTAACATTCGGCAAGAAGAGCCAAGGCTCTATCTCTCATATCGAGTGTGACACGATTATCATGGATGATTTATCGAAGAGTGATACCATTCCCTTTAATGAGATTCACAATAGCCAAGTGGCTCTGGAGCATGAGGCGAAGGTCTCTAAAATCTCTGAGGAACAGTTGTACTATCTGATGAGTCGTGGCTTAACAGAAATTCAGGCGACAGAGATGATCGTCATGGGATTCGTTGAACCGTTCACGAAGGAATTACCGATGGAATATGCGGTGGAATTAAACCGTTTGATCCAGTATGAGATGGAAGGCAGTGTGGGCTAAAGTCAATTTGAGCGCTATAAATGTTGATTTATCAATGTTTATAGTGCTTCTTTTTTTATGAAAAGCAAACTAACTACAAAACTAACTACAACGGTGATTAAAAGAGATATTTCTCTTTTTCAATAAACTGAGCAAATTGATCCGCACTACGTTCCTCTCTTTCTGGATAGAAGTAGTTATAGACCTGACGAGTCATCTTCGAATCTTTATGTCCAACTCGGTACATAATATCCTCTAAGTTCATATCCGCCATTGCGCAGAGAGAAACATGTGTCTTTCTAAATTCATGAAGGGTAATTCGTTTTAAGTTGTATTTAGTTGCAATAACATCATACCAATCATTAGGCTGTCCAGGACGACAAAAATGGTTCTCTTTGTTAGGAAAGACTAGTTGATGTTTATTTGTTGTTTTAATTCCTAAGACACTGAATTCAAATTGTTGTCTCTTTTTCCATTCCTGTAACAGTGACATTGTTTCTAAATCAATTGAAATGGTTCTTTTTCCAGCGTTAGTTTTGGCACTTTGGCTAGCAACTTTAGTTTTTTTAGATTTTGGATTATATTCAACTTCTGCCAGTGTTTTACTTATTGTTAACTTGTTACTCTCAAAATTAATGTCATTCCATTCTAATGCGAGTATTTCCGATTTTCTAGCACCAGTGTAAGATAAAACACGAAAATAAGTTTCGATTTTCATATTGCCATGTTTTTTACAGAAATCTAAAAAAATGGCTAATTCTTTTGGCGTATAAACTGTCATTGTTTCTGTAGCAACTAAATGTTCATCAATTTCTTGACGCTTGATAGGCTCAGTTTTTCGCATAGGGTTTTCATTGATGAGTTCTTGTTGGACACCATATTGTAAAATTTGAGCCACCGCACGACGAAAGTAGTAGGCTTGTTTAAAACCATCTCTTATCCAGCGACGATTGACTTGAGTACAAAAGCGTACTGAAATGTCTTTAAGCATTTTATTTCCGAAGTATTCAAGTGCATGATCTTCAATCGCTCTTCTAGTTATCATAATAGTAGATGGTTTTACTTTCAAACGATATTGTTCAATAAACTCTTCATAAAGCTCTTTAAAAGTGATATTACCATTCATTTTTAGCGTACTTTTATCAAAATCAAGTTGTAATTGTCGATAAATTTGTTGTGCTTCTTTTTTTGTTTGAAAACCACTTCTTGTGGTGCGCACTTCCTCACCAAATTCAGTTTTTCCAAGATAGCATTGGAATTTCCAAAGCTTTTGATTATACTTAGTATATTGTTTAAAAGAAACCGACATATAAAATCTTCCTTCCTAATTCATTATTTGGATTAGGATATTTTGTCGTTCGTAAGATTTTAATAATCATTTTAAGTCCCTATCGATGCTCAGTATTTTTCAATTGATTTAAAATGTTCTTTAAGTCTTCAAGGTCATACAAATGTTGTCTCCCAATAATTATGGCTTCCAAACCATTGAGATGAAGCTTTTTTAATGTATTGAAACCAATATGCAATTCCTTCATTAAAGTCTGCTGATTCACATATCTGCCAAGAATTAGTGGTGTTTTATTAGGAGTGTTCATAGGCAAGTCTCTTTCTGAGGCTAATAGAATATCCATGATTAATCAATAGAATTTTTTATTCATCCTTTCTTTTACTTATAGTATCTGTTTCATAGGGATGCGAGCCAGAATCAAATACTGTACATTGATTATAAGGCTTTCAATTCCCTTTTTCTATAAAAAATTTGATAAGTCAAAATCTTACTTCTTACAAATATCGTTTTAACTTTGCAAATACGATAAACAGAAGCATATTTTTTATTATTTTAATTAAGCTTCAATTTTCAATAGTTAGATGTTTAATAAATATTCCTTCTTCTATCAAATTATCTTTTGTCAAAAGATATCATAGGAATTTCACCTCTCCCCAGTTTATGACGAGCTTTACAGAAGTATCATTATATTCTTTGTATATCATGGCAGTAGGTGACGGAACTACTTTGTTTGAAAAGTCAATCGCTCACAATACAATAGATTGGTCATGGCGTTTTTCAAGACGTTGCTTCATACAAAGAAAACGTATTTGATAGAAGTTTATTCAATTATCAAAGATCAAAGTTTCTATAAGTAAATTGGAAAATGGAGAAAAAAAAGCAACACAAGTTCTAAAATTTTTTAAAATAAAAAGACAGGTGGAGAGTCACCTGTCAGTTTAGTTAATCAAGATATTTTTCTGGATTAAAATTTCGGACTATTTTTATAAAGGTTTCTGTCAAATTTTGAAAACAATCCTCATCCAAATAACCTTGTTTAGATGCTTCTTTAATTAGCAATGGCTTGAAATCTTTAAGTAATATTTCCATCGCTTGCTCATCACCTTTTTTTGCTTGCTCAATTAATGGCAAGAAATTCTTCATGATATACCTCCTTCCTTATTTTGGGTAGAAGAAGGTAGGAGGCGCTCGACAGTTACACCAATGATTATCTTTTTAAAAACTCCTCAATTTTTTTTAATAGTCTTTTTCTAAATATTGAGACTCCCTGTCGACTAATATTAAAAATATTTGCGATTTCACTATCAGTTTTACATTGTATATATTTTTCGTAAAGTAGTTTTTTTTCTTTGAAGTTTAATTGCTCAATGGCTCTAGATAGTTCCTCATTTTCTGTGAAGTTTTGCAAATTTATAATTTCAGACTCTGAAATAAAATCAAGGGATAAGTAAGATTCGGATATGCTACTTTTCACGATTTCTTCTAATGAATCAGTTGGAAAGTAGTTACGAGAATATTTTTGCTTCTTTTTTAGGCAAGCACTGGAAGAATTTTTAATAGATTGCTGTACATATCTAACAAATAAATAGTTAACTTCAACTTCTGATTTCATGATTGAATCACCCTTTACTAATTATTTAACTTATACTGCCAAAAACCTCGAGTGACTTTCTCGACGTTTATAGAAGAGTCTAAATTCATTCTTGGTAAAATATTGTTTGATAAATTTGAATAGTTGATAGATAGCTGAAAATCATTAACAAGTTTTTCATATATTTGTTTATTGCTCAATGGTAAACCGTGCTTTTTTAGAATATGACTAATTTGCAACGCTATTTTAGAATATGGAAGGTAGGTTTTTCCTTCTTTTTTTGACAAAAAGTATTTATCATTTTCAATATTTTCTTTTCTAATCTGGCTTTGACTCTTTTTTTGAGGTTTCTGCTCCTCAATAACCTTTATAATAGTTAGATTAATCTTATTCAATCGTTCTTTTAAATCGAAATATTGTTTAGTTAGTTGCCGTCTTTCTGTCATAATTTCTTGCATGAGGTGGTAAATGGTTTCTCTTTCATCCGAAATATTCATGATTTCTCCTTTCAAATTTGTTAATCAAAAATAAATTAAAATTCTTAGTAGTAAAAGCAACAAACATTGCATATTGACAAAAGATAGATTCTCATCTATATTATACATAGATGGAAATCTATATGAAAGGATGAGGTATATTGAAACAAAATACTAAGTTGCTACATGAGTACACGAATACAGATTCTTGTACAGGAGCGTCCTCTATTCCAATTTATCAAGCATCAACTTATGATCAGCGCGGAGAAATTGGTGAACGGGAATACATGTATACAAGATTTGGAAATCCAACTGTAAAAGTACTAGAAGAAGCCATTGCAGATTTAGAGAACGCTAGATATGGATTTGCTTTTTCTTCTGGGATGGCTGCTATTAGTGCGGCATTCCATTCAGTGCTAAAAATGGGTGATCATGTTGTTATGCCAAAAAATGTTTATGGTGGAGCGTTTCAATGTGAAATGTCGCATGCTAGTGTGCCTGAAAAAGAAAGGCTGAGCCAAGGTATTACAGATGGACTTATTCGTTTTTCTTTAGGAATAGAAGATATTGAAAATTTAGTGGAGGATATTGACCAAGCTTTAGATAGTTTGTAAACGAGATGAACAGATAGAGCTGTTTTCAATAGGTAATTTAAATTTCAGAAGTTACTCAATTAAAATGTTCCAAAAAGTAGTGACCTAAATATTCTTTCTTCTTGACTTCATAATTTGATTCATTTATATTAAACACATAGATGAATATCTATTTGTTTTTTATCCAACATATAGATAATTGTCTATGTAAGAAGGGAGGAGAATGATGAACTCAATAGTTTTATTTGAGTCAGAGATGTGTTGTGGCGTTAAAATGACTGGTGCAGAAATAAATAGAAAATTATTGTATCTAGGACCAACATTACAAAAGATTCAACGACAGACGAATTTTGAAGTAGAACGTCATAGTTTAACAATCGAACCAGAAGCATTTATTGCAAATGAGGAAGTCAGACTGTTAATGGAAAAGAGAGGTATTAGTGTTCTACCAGTAACTATTGTGGATGGTAAAATAAAAAAAATTGGTATTTATCCATCTATAGAAGAGTTTGTAAGTTATACAGGTTTGATTATATAAAGAATTTAGGAGGAAGTACAATGAAAATGTATCAACCAGAGGCGATTAATTTAACGAAGTACCTATTTTTTACAGGTAAAGGAGGGGTTGGGAAAACATCTACAGCTAGCGCAACAGCAACTTATCTAGCTGATAAGGGAAAGCAGGTCATGTTGGTCAGTACCGATCCAGCAAGTAATTTGCAAGATGTCTTTGAATTAGAACTTTCAAATAGAGGAACTGAAATTCCTGACGTAGAAGGATTAGTCGTTGCAAATTTTGATCCAGTTGAAGCTGCGAATGATTATAAAGAAAGCATTGTAGGTCCGTATCGTGGCAAATTGCCTGATTCAGTTTTAGAAAATATGGAAGAACAATTATCGGGCTCCTGTACGGTTGAAATAGCGTCATTTAATGAGTTTGCTAATTTTCTAACTGACAAAGAAGCATCTACAAAATATGATCACATTATTTTTGATACAGCCCCAACAGGTCATACTCTAAGAATGTTGCAATTACCATCAGCTTGGAACAATTATTTAGATGAAAATGAAACAGCAACAGCTCCTTTGGGACAATTATCAGGTGCCGTGGACAAGAAAGAAATCTATGATCTAGCCGTTAAAACATTAATTGATGGACAGCAAACGACGTTAATGTTGGTTACTAGACCACAAAAAACTTCTTTATTAGAGGCAGATCGAGCTTCAAAAGAATTGGAAGAAATGGGTATTAGAAATCAAACATTAATAATTAATGGAATATTGGAAGAAGCAACCGATAATGTATCCGAAGAATTTTATGACATTCAACAATCAGCATTGAAACAAATGCCAGCAAGTCTTGCAAAATATCCTGAATATGTTGTACCGTTACGTCCATACAATTTAACAGGGATTGAAAATATCAGGAAATTATTGAATGAAAAGCAAGATGAGATTTTAACACAAAGCGTTGAACCAAAAGTATTTCCGCATTTACAGGAAATCGTGAACGATCTATATGAAAGCAACAAGAAAGTTATTTTTACAATGGGTAAAGGTGGGGTCGGAAAAACAACGATTGCCGCAGCAATTGCAATGGCTTTAGCTGATAAAGGTAAAAAAGTTCATTTAGCAACGACTGATCCAGCTGCACATCTTCAATTTGTTATTTCAGAAACGGATAAAATTAGTGTGAGCCATATTGATGAAGCAAAAGAACTGACTGACTATCAGGCTGAGGTATTAGCTAAAGCTCGTGAAACAATGTCAGAAGAAGACGTGGCTTATGTAGAAGAAGATTTACGCTCACCTTGTACACAAGAAATAGCTGTTTTTAGGAAGTTTGCAGAAATAGTTGAGGGAGCAGATAGTGATGTTGTTGTGATTGATACAGCCCCAACAGGTCATACATTATTATTGCTTGATTCGACACAAAGTTACCATAAGGAAATTGAACGTTCTTCTGGTGACGTCCCTGAATCAGTCCAAAAATTGTTACCTAAGTTGCAAAATGGCGAGGAGACAGAAGTTGTGATGGTTACTTTACCAGAAGCGACACCTGTTTATGAATCTATTCGACTGAAAGAAGACTTGGAAAGAGCAGGGATTGCTCGTACTTGGTGGGTAGTAAATAACAGTATGCTTTCAAGTGGCACAACGAACCCAATGCTTTTAGCAAGAGCACAAAATGAGGGGATTTGGATTGATAAAGTAGCAGAACTTTCTAACCATCATTACGCAGTGATTGAATGGAAGGCAGAAGAAATATCTGGAGAAGCTTTAAGAGACATTTTATAATGTGCAAGAAGCGCCAGTTAATTTTTAATCACAATTTAGTCATTGACAAAACATAGATAAAGTTCTATATTAAGTATAGATAAGTATCTATGTGGAGGTGAGACAATGGATTATTTGAGATTATCAAAAATTATGAAGGCTATCGCTGAACCTAACAGACTTCAAATATTGGATATGATTTCAACTGGTGAGAAGTGTGCGTGTGATATTTTAGATGATTTTAATTTTACTCAGCCAACACTATCGCATCATATGAAAGTATTGATTGAAGCTGGGATTGTAACAGCTCGTAAAGAAGGTAAATGGCAATACTATTCTCTAGTGAGTGAGAATATTGAAGAATTTCAAGAATTAACCAATCAGATTTTTAAGACAAAACAAAAAGAAGGAGTTATGTAAAATGAGTAAAGTATCGTTGTACGAACCAGCAATGTGTTGTGATACAGGGGTTTGTGGTCCAGGAGTAGATACAGAATTACTACGTGTATCTTCTATTATTCAAACACTGGAAAAAACCGATGGTGTAGAAGTTGAGCGCTTTAATTTAACAGGGAATCCTGGAGCATTCGTAGAGAATGCGAAAATAGGGGAGTTGTTACAATCTAAAGGAGCCGATATTTTACCAGTTGTTTTATTAGACGGGGAAATTGTAAAGATGGCTGGTTATCCATCAAATGAAGAATTTAGTGTCTATACAGGTATCAATTTTTCTGAGGGTAAAAAAGAACAACAAGCAAATAATTGTTGCTCACCATCTTCTGGATGTTGCTAAAACGAACAGGAAAAAGCTTGTGGGAGGGTTTCTCATAAGCTTTTTTTATTTCAAAGACAGAAACTATTGACAATAGATAGATAAACATCTATATTATACATAGAAGAACTTCTATATAAGGAGGGATGAAAGATGGATTATGAATTAACAGCAAAAGTATTTAAAGCATTAGGAGATCCGAAAAGAGTTCAAATTGTAGACATGCTCTCTTGTGGCGAGCGCTGTGCATGTGATTTATTAGAACATTTTGACTTTACACAGCCAACACTGTCACATCATATGAAAGTGTTGATGAATGCAGGAATTGTTCAAGCAAGGAAAACAGGCACATGGCACAACTATTCATTGAATGCAGAGAATATGAAGGTTTTATCTGGAATTATTGACAATCTCGTTCAAAGCACAGCTGACTGTGTTTGCCATACCATTGAAAATGGCGAATGTTCTTGTATGGATAAGAAAAACTCAAAGGTTGTAGAGAGCATTACGATTGACTAAATGATTAATTTAAGGAGGCAACAGACATGAAATTGTATCAACCTGATCAATTACCATTAACGAAGTATCTGTTTTTTACAGGAAAGGGCGGTGTAGGTAAAACAACTACTGCTTGTGGGACTGCAACGTATTTAGCCGATAATGGGAAAAAAGTTATGCTGGTGAGTACTGATCCAGCGAGTAATTTACAAGATGTTTTTCAAACAGAATTAACCAATAAAGGAAAGGAAATTCCAGAGGTTCCAGGTTTAACTGTAGCGAATTTTGATCCTGTGACTGCGGCTGATGATTATAAAGAGAGTGTTGTTGGACCCTTTAGGGGAAAATTACCAGATTCTGCTTTAGCGAATATGGAAGAACAATTATCAGGTTCTTGCACAGTAGAAATTGCTGCATTTAATGAGTTTTCTGGTTTTTTAACTGATCCCGAAGCAGAGAAAAAATATGATTACATCATTTTTGATACAGCCCCAACAGGTCATACGTTGAGAATGTTACAGTTACCTTCTGCTTGGAGTAATTTCATGGACGAAAATACAACAGGTGCTTCTTGCTTGGGTCAACTATCTGGTCTAGGCGATAAAAAAGAAATATACGAGCATGCAGTTGCAACATTAGCGGATGCCACAAAAACAACATTAATGCTGGTAACAAGACCACAAAAATCACCACTTTTAGAGGCTGATCGCGCTTCTAAAGAATTACAGGAAATAGGAATTGAGAATCAAGTATTACTTGTAAATGGTGTTTTAGAAGAAGCGACAGATAAGGTATCACAATTAATTTATAACAGTCAACAAGAGACACTCAATCAAATGCCAGCAAGTTTAAAAAAATTTCCAGAATACAGTATTCCTTTACGTTCTTATAATGTAACAGGGATTGAAAATTTACGTCAATTATTGAAGGCAGATCAAGGTGAATTTTTGACTGAATCAGTTGCTCCTAGAGCGTTTCCAAGGTTGAAAGATATTGTGAATGAATTAGAACAATCAGGTAAAAAGGTCATTTTTACGATGGGAAAAGGTGGGGTTGGAAAAACGACTATCGCAGCCGCAATTGCCACTGGATTGGCAGATAAAGGCAAAAAAGTTCATTTGGCAACGACTGACCCAGCTGCTCATTTGCAATTTGTGATTTCTGAATCAGATCAAATTAAAGTGAGCCATATTGATGAAGACAAAGAATTAGCGGACTATACAGAAGAGGTCTTAAGTAAGGCACGTGAAACGATGTCACCGGATGATGTCGCCTATGTAGAAGAAGATTTGCGTTCACCATGTACGCAAGAAATCGCTGTTTTTCGAGCTTTTGCAGAAATAGTGAACGATGCGGATTGTGATGTTGTTGTGATTGATACAGCCCCAACAGGTCATACGTTGTTATTACTGGATTCTACGCAAAGTTATCATAAGGAAGTTGAGCGAACCTCTGGTGAAGTACCTGATTCAGTCAAACGACTTTTACCTCGTTTGCAGGATGGCAAAGAAACCGAAGTGGTAATGGTTACGTTACCTGAGACGACACCTGTTTATGAGTCTATGAGATTACAAGAAGATTTAGATCGAGCTGGAATAGCTCATACATGGTGGGTCATTAATAATAGTATGTTAACAAGTGGGACAACGAATCCAATGTTATTAGCACGAGCACAAAATGAAAATGCTTGGATTGATAAAGTCGCAGAGTTATCTGACAATCATTATGCTGTTGTGGAATGGCATGCGGAAGAAATCTCTGGAGCAGCCTTACACAATATATTAAATTAGAATGGTTCATTTTTTTAATTGATAGATAGAAGTTTTTCTATCTATCGTGCACATATTTGAATTTTATATGGAGGAAGATGATGATGACAAAGGAAAAGGCAACAGGAATTGATTTTTTTGAGAAGTATTTAACCGTGTGGGTGTTAATTTGTATGGTGTTAGGGTTATTGATTGGAAAGTTTATTCCAGTCATTCCGAATGTTTTAGGGAAAATGGAAATTGCACATACGTCAATTCCTATAGCAGTGTTAATCTGGATTATGATTTATCCTATGATGATGAAAATTGATTTTCAATCCATTAAGAATGTAGGGAAGAATCCGACAGGCGTCTTTTTATCTTGTGGGATTAGTTGGCTCATTAAACCATTTTTGATGTTTGGATTAGCTTCATTTTTCTTTTATGTTGTTTTTAGCAATTTCATTCCAGCAGATTTGGCAAAGGAATACGTAGCAGGAGCTGTATTATTAGGCGCAGCACCTTGTACCGCTATGGTCTTTATCTGGAGCAATTTAACAAAGGGAGACCCAGCGTACACATTGGTTCAAGTTTCTGCCAATGATCTATTGATCGTCATTCTATTTGCGCCAATCGTGACGTTCTTACTTGGCGTTAACAATATTGTAGTTCCGTGGGATGTGTTGTTGTTCTCAATTGTCATTTTTGTTGTGGTCCCTTTAATTGCTGGAATAGCGACAAGAAGTTATATGATAAAGAAGAAAGGGGAAGCGTACTTCAATGAGAAGTTCGTCACAAAATTTGATAGTATTACAACAATTGGTTTGTTGTTGACACTAGTTATCATTTTCTCTTTTCAAGGGGATATTATTTTAAGTAATCCATTTCATATTTTATTGATTGCCGTCCCACTAGTGTTACAAAATTTATTAACCTTTGCTTTAGCCTATTTCTCTGCTTGGAGATTGAAGTTACCGCATAATATTGCGGCACCAGCAGGGTTAATCGGCGCTTCTGATTTCTTTGAACTATCAGTCGCAGTAGCGATTACATTATTTGGTGCATCTTCTCCTGTCGTTTTGGTGACAGTCGTTGGTGTTTTAACAGAAGTGCCAGTCATGTTAATGCTAGTAAAATATGTGAATAAAACGAGAACGAAATTTCCTCGTGGCGGTACACACATAGCTGTAGAAAAGTAGTAGAATAACGAATTCCTCATTAGAAATCATCTAGTGAGGATATCTTTTTTAAAATTTTAACAATGGAGATGTTGATTGTGGCAGGAGTAACAAAAAAATTATCATTATTAGATCGATATTTAACGCTTTGGATTTTTCTGGCAATGGCGTTTGGAATTGGCTTAGGTTATTTTGTTCCAGGGGTTGTAACGGGAATCAATAAACTAGAAGTGGGGACTACTTCAATACCTATCGCTATTGGCTTGATTCTCATGATGTATCCGCCATTAGCTAAAGTGAAATATGAAGAAATGTGGCGTGTATTTAAAGACTGGAAAGTATTGCTATTATCACTGTTTCAAAATTGGATTATCGGTCCTATCTTAATGTTTATTTTGGCAGTTGTCTTTTTACATGATTATCCTGAATATATGGTAGGTTTGATTATGATTGGTTTAGCTCGCTGTATTGCGATGGTAATTGTTTGGAGCAATCTTGCTCAAGCAGATAATGAATATACAGCTGGTTTGGTCGCTTTTAACTCTATTTTTCAAATTGTTTTTTACTCTGTATTTGCTTATATATTTGTAACAGTTATTCCAGGGTGGTTAGGACTAGAAACACATGCTATTTCGATTGGAATGGGTGAAATTGCGACAAGCGTGTTTATTTATTTGGGTATCCCTTTTATTGCTGGATTTATTTCTAGACGAATTTTAATCAAGAAAAAAGGGATTCAGTGGTATGAAGAAAAATTCATTCCTAAAATTAGCCCAATCACATTGATTGCCTTATTGTTTACCATTATTGTGATGTTCTCAGTTAAAGGCGAAAAAGTCATTGAGTTGCCGATGGATGTTGTAAGAATTGCCATCCCATTATTGATTTATTTTGTGCTAATGTTTTTCGTATCATTTTTTATTTCTAAACGAATGGGCACGAGCTATCCGATTACAGCTTCCTTATCTTTCACGGCAGCTAGTAATAACTTTGAATTAGCGATTGCTGTAGCAGTTGGCGTTTTTGGCATCAATTCAGGAGAAGCTTTTGCAGCAGTAATTGGACCACTAGTTGAAGTTCCAGTTCTAATTGGGCTGGTGAATGTTGCGTTGAAATTCAAGAAAAAGTATTTTAACTAATTTAAAAGAAATGAGGATTATTTATGAAGATTGTCATTATCGGTTCAGTAGCTGCGGGTACAAGTGTAGCAGCGAAAGCTAGGAGAAATACAGAAGAAGCAGAGATTGTGGTTTATGATCAAGATAAGGATATTTCCTATTCTATTTGTGGGATTCCTTATTACATTGGAGAAGAAGTAGATGAACTGGAGCGTTTAACACCACGAAATGCAGAGTGGTTTAAAAAGCGGTATAATGTGGATATTTTTACCGAGCATCGAGTGACAAGCATTAATCCCAAAACACAAACAATTGAGGTTGAAAATCTTCAAACAGGTGAGAAGAACGTTGACACATATGATGAACTGGTTTTGGCAACTGGAGCAAAACCAATTGTTCCCGAAGTTTTCGAAGCTAAGGAATTGAATGAAAATATATTTCATGTAAGAAATATTCAAGATGCAAGAGCTATTCATAGTTTCATTGAAAAGGAGAATCCCAAAAAAGCAACAATCATCGGTGCTGGTTTTATTGGTCTAGAAATGGCAGAACAACTAGCACATAAAGGCATAGAAGTTACTATTATTCAACGTGGAAACCAAGTAATGAAACAAATGGACCCTGACATGGCTTTTCGAGTAGAGTTGGAACTTAAAAAGCATCAGGTTAATATTCAGCTAAATACAACGGTCACGAAAGTAGTTAATGTAGAGAGGCGAATCATTAAATTAGAAACGAGTCAGAATCAATCACTTGAAACGGAGTTAGTCATTCTTGCAGCAGGTGTTAAGCCAAATACTGATTTAGTTCAATCAATACGAATCGAGTTAGGCGAATCAGGGGCAATCAAAGTTAATAAAAAAATGCAGACATCTGTTCCTCATGTTTACGCCGTAGGAGATGTTGCGGAAAGTTTTTCTGTCATAACAGGTCAATCATTGTATCGACCACTTGGTTCTACTGCGAATAAAATGGGTAGGATTGCTGGAGATGTTATCACTGGAGGGGCTTTAGAACATCGTGGTATTTTAGGAACAGGGATTGTTAGAGTGTTTGATTTAACTGTTGCATATACTGGTATAAGTGAAAAGGATGCGATTGAGGAAGGAATAGATGTAGCAATTCTCTATAATATCAAGCCAGATCATGCCGATTATCTTGGTGGTAAAGAATTAACTATCAAAGCCCTAGCGGATAAAAGTAGTGGTAGAATAATTGGTGCACAAATTATTGGGCAGCAAGGTGTCGATAAGCGAATTGATGTGATTGCAACAGCTATTTCATTTGGCGCTGTGGCGGAGGATTTATTCCATTTAGATCTTGCCTATGCACCACCATTTGCAACAACTAAAGACCCGATTTTATACACTGGAATGGCATTGGATAATGCGGTTAACAATGGAACACCTTTAATGACACCAACTGAATTGATACAAAAGCAAGCTAACGGTGAAAAACTTCAAATTATTGATACTCGCTCTAAAAAACAATATGAAAAATCGAATGTTGAAGGAGCGGTCCATATTCCACTAGGTGATTTACGTGCTAGATTGATGGAATTAGATAAAGAACTAACAACTATCACCTATTGTAATAAAGGTGTCACTGGAAATGCAGCTCAAAATATATTACTCAATGAGGGTTTTAGAGACGTCTACAACTTGTCTGGTGGGAATAAGAATTATCAATTAATAAAACAGGTAATGTCTTCTTATTAAGTGATCAGTGAAAGGATAAAAAAATGACAGAAGAAAAAAGAGCAATTGCGAGGCTTGTTGGTGTTTTAGGGGCTTTCCTAGTTGCAAAATTCATGAACTTTCAACTTAGTATTGGGATATTTGTAAATTTTGTACTATTGATCATTGTTTTGTATATCTTGGCAAAGAGAAAGCAATCTAAAGAAAATAGGAAATGAATTGTATTAGTATCAGTCTGAATTTATTTGTAAATAAGAAAATAATGTTTTTTCTTATTTACAAATAAATGTTAAAATAAGGAATCTTATTGATAAGGAGATTGCAATTAAATGGCTTATGCACTTGAAATAAAAGCGTTAAAAAAAGTATATTCAACTGGAGTCGAAGCACTACGTGGCGTTGATTTAGCGGTAGAAGAAGGAGACTTCTATGCACTTTTGGGACCAAATGGTGCAGGGAAATCCACAACAATCGGGATTATTACCTCACTTGTTAATAAAACATCAGGAAAAGTGAAAGTTTTTGACTATGACCTTGATACCGATTTGGTACGTGCAAAACAACAAATAGGACTTGTTCCTCAAGAATTCAATTTTAATCCCTTTGAGACAGTTGAACAAATTGTCGTCAATCAAGCAGGTTATTATGGCGTTTCTCGTAAAGAGGCATTTATTCGTAGTGAGAAGTACTTGAAACAATCCGATTTATGGCAAAAACGTAATGTTCGTGCACGAATGCTTTCAGGTGGTATGAAGCGCAGATTAATGATTGCTCGGGCATTGATGCATGAGCCACGCTTGTTAATTTTAGATGAACCAACTGCTGGTGTGGATATCGAGTTAAGACGCGAGATGTGGACATTTTTAAGAGAGTTGAATGAAAGTGGCACCACCATTATTTTGACGACTCATTACCTAGAAGAAGCAGAAATGCTTTGTCGAAATATTGGCATTATTCAGTCTGGTGAACTCATTGAAAACACAAGTATGAAAACTCTTCTTTCTAAATTACAGTTTGAAACCTTTATATTTGATCTTGCTACTTATGATAAAAAACCCGAGATTGAAGGATACACAAATTACTTTGAAGATGAACGAACACTTGCTATTGAAGTTGAACGAGACCAAGGAGTGAATGATATCTTTAAACAGTTTAGCGAGCAAGGAGTAAAAGTGCTTTCCATGCGTAATAAATCTAATCGACTGGAAGAGTTGTTTTTGAAAATTACGGAAGAAAAGCATCCAGTGGGGGAGAAACATGTCTAATTTATATTTTACAGCTTTAAAAAGCCTAGCGGTAAAGGAAACGAACCGTTACTTGAGAATTTGGGTACAAACATTAGTACCACCAGTGATTACAACTTCACTATATTTTGTTATTTTCGGAAAAATGATTGGCGGACGTATTGGAGAGATGGATGGATTCTCTTATATGGAATTCATTGTACCAGGATTAATTATGATGTCAGTCATCACTAGTTCCTATGCAAATGTCTCCTCTTCTTTTTTCTCTCAAAAGTTCCAGAAAAATATTGAAGAGTTATTAGTCGCACCAGTACCAACTCACATCATTATTTGGGGATTTGTCATTGGCGGGCTTGGAAGAAGTGTCTTAGTTGGTACACTAGTCACAATCATTTCTTTATTCTTTGTGCCGCTACATGTTTACTCATGGTTTATGGTAATTATTACGTTTTTAATGACAGCAATTTTATTTTCCTTAGCTGGTTTAATTAATGGTATTTTTGCTCAGTCTTATGATGATGTATCAATCGTACCAACCTTTGTTTTACAACCGTTAACTTATCTTGGCGGCGTATTTTATGCAATTTCAATGTTGCCACCTTTTTGGCAAGGCGTCTCAAAAATTAATCCTATTGTCTATATGATTTCTGGATTTAGATATGGTTTTCTTGGAACAACAGATGTGCCAATTATGGTTTCGCTAACGATTCTCATTCTTTTTATTATCGTTCTCTATTCTATTTGTTGGTACCTTGTTGATAAAGGGAAAGGGTTGAGAAGTTAATATAGACAAATTAACACGAGGCTAAGTATTTCGAAATAGTAAACGAAAAAAAGATAGAAACTTATTTGTGATTTACATAATAAGTTCCTATCTTTTTTTAATTTTAATGGTAACGAATATTATTAATATAAGCTATTATCGGAATATGATAAATTTGATGGACGAATTTAAGTAATTATATTTTGAAGAACACTAAAATTGCCATTCTTCGTTAAACATATTGACATAAGAAATCAAAAGGTTCATAATACAGTTGAGCAATTATTCAACTGAGAGGTGAAATATATGAATAGACAAGAATTGATATGTGATTGTGATGTTATACATGAAGAAGTCGTAGAGAAAGTTAAAAAAGCAATGCCTCAAAAACAAACTATTGCTAGTTTGAGTAATTTATACAAGACATTTGCAGATAAAACTAGATTAGAAATACTATATGCACTAAATGAAAGTGAAATGTGTGTTTGTGATTTAGCTGTTTTGCTTAACATGACAAAATCGGCAATTTCTCATCAATTAAAAACGTTAAGACTTGCTAATCTGGTAAAGAATAGACGAGAGGGTAAGATTGTGTATTATTCACTTGCTGATGAACATGTCTATAAAATTTTTGAACAAAGTTTCAAGAATATAACAGAATAAAATTGGAGGGGAATATGTTGAAAAAGGAATATATATTAGAAGGATTAACTTGTGCAAACTGTGCAGGAAAAATAGAACGTGATGTGAAAAAAATAAGTGGTGTTGAAAATGTTAGCTTGAATTTAATGAATACGACATTAGCTCTGGACAAAAAAAATGATTCAGGACTAGATTCAAAAATTGAAGAAATCGTTCATAAATACGAGCCAGAAGTTGATGTTTTCCCGAAACAAGAATACAAAAAAGAATCCGAAAATAATTTCAATCTTAAAGATAATAGTATTTTCTTTCAGTTAGTGTTTGGGGCAATTATCTTTGTAATCGCAGTGATTGTTAATAGGCAGGAAGGTATTGATGATTGGATGAAATTAGGACTTTTCTTAGTTAGCTACGCAATTCTAGGTGGAAATGTCTTACTAAGAGCAATTCGTAATATTTTTAAGGGTCAAGTATTTGATGAAAATTTCCTAATGAGTATTGCTACAATTGGAGCATTTATTATTGGTGAAACAGCAGAGGCGGTTGCCGTTATGTTGTTTTATCAAATTGGGGAATTGTTTCAAGATATTGCAGTTAAGCGTTCTAAAAAATCAATTACAGATTTAATGGATATTCGACCAGATTATGCGAACTTGAAAATTGGAAATGACATCAAGAAAGTAAAGCCTGAAACAATCAAGATTGGTGATATTATTGTTGTTAAGCCGGGTGAAAAAGTGTCCCTTGATGGTGTGGTAATTGAGGGTGAATCCATGTTAGACACAAAAGCATTAACTGGTGAATCTGTACCACGAAAAACAAAGGCTGGTGATAATGTACTGTCTGGTTGTATCAATCAGAGTGGTGTATTAACGATTGAAGTTACAAAAACGTTTGGTGAATCGACAGTGGCAAAGATTATTGATCTCGTTGAGAATGCAAGCAGTAAAAAAGCCCCAACTGAAAACTTTATAACAACGTTTTCAAGATATTATACACCAGTTGTTGTCATTGTAGCGACATTATTAGCTGTCATTCCTCCCCTATTCTTTGGTGGAGAATGGTCTGATTGGTTAAATAGAGGATTAATCTTTCTTGTAATCTCTTGTCCATGCGCATTGGTTGTTTCAATCCCGTTAGGTTTCTTTGGTGGAATTGGTGGTGCGTCTAAGCACGGTATCTTAGTAAAAGGGAGTAACTATCTTGAAGCCTTAAACAATGTGGATACAATTGTATTTGATAAAACTGGAACCCTAACAGAGGGTGTATTTGAAGTCACTTCTATTAATACAAGCAATGGTTTTACAGAGGAACAATTAGTAGAGTATGGATCAAAAGCAGAAGCACTATCCAATCATCCAATCGCTCTATCAATTAAGAGCGCTTATGGTAAAGAGGTTGAACATAGTGAGCTTGATTCTTATCAAGAAATTGCAGGACATGGAATTAGCGTGAAAATTGACCAAAAACCTGTTCTTGCAGGAAATGAAAAATTAATGAAGAAATACAATGTTGGGTATACCACAAACAGTGAAACAGGAACGGTCGTTTATATTGCTGTTGATAATGTATTTGCTGGTTCGATTGTGATTTCAGATAAAATTAAAAAAGATAGCTTTGAAGCGATTCAATCACTTAAGAGCAAAGGCGTTCAAAAGACGATCATGCTAACAGGTGATAATAAAGTAATTGCTCAAAACATTGCGAAAGAATTATCGCTAGACGAAGTTTATTCTGAATTGCTTCCAACAGATAAAGTAGATATTTTAGAAAAACTAGAGGCTAAGGAATTAGGAAAAGGAAAACTAGCCTTTGTTGGAGATGGAATTAATGACGCTCCTGTCTTAGCAAGGGCAGATATTGGAATTGCCATGGGTGGTTTAGGATCTGATGCTGCCATTGAAGCAGCAGATATTGTCCTAATGACCGATGAACCATCAAAAATAGCAAAAGCCATTGATATTGCAGGATTTACAAAGAAAATAGTTTGGCAAAATATTATTTTCGCATTAGCCATTAAAGCTGTCTTTTTAACTCTTGGGGCATTTGGAATTGCGACGATGTGGGAAGCTGTGTTCGCTGATGTGGGTGTTTCTATATTGGCAATTTTAAATGCTACACGTGTTATAAGGTACAAGTAGTTATTAAGTATGAGGAGCAGATATCGTAAAAAAGACAGTATCTGCTCCTTCTTTGAGTAATGTTAAAATTTTTTTATTTAATTTTACAAAATGAAGTTGTGCAAGCTGTAAACTTTTTTCACTGGTATTTTTAGTTTTAAAATTTATGGTATTCCGTATCCCATAATATAAGGACTATTTTTTCCATAATTTTGTTTTGCAATTTTATCTCCCGAATTACCTTCGATTGTATAAACTACCCCATTTTCGACTTTTTCTACAATCCCTACATGGTCACTAATGGAATCGCCATCCCAATCAAAGAAGATAATGTTTCCACTTTTAGGAAGTTTTCCTCCTTCTAACCACTGATTTTTAGCTTTAAAGTTTTCAATACCTGTCGGACAATAAGCAAATCGGTCCATTTTAACGCCAGCTTTTTCAGCATTATAAGAGACAAAGATAGCACACCATTCTACACGTCCATTAAAGCCATACCAGCGCCAATATTTTTCACCACCATCATGTGGACTCTCGGCTAATTCTTTAAGAGCTGATTTAACAATAGCTGAATTTCCTTGACTATTATTATTAGAGGTAGAAGTGATGTATTGTTTAACAATCTGAGCATAAAACATATTGCCGTAAGCATAACGATAATTATAGCCTAAGTTGACAGCTGTTGAATTTGTGTAAGTGACGGTTTTTCCATTTGCTTGAGTCTTGGAGAATTGAATGGCACTGTCCAAAGAATAACTTTTACCTGAGTGATTTAAAAAACCACCTCCAAAATTATAGGCTTGCACAATGTTTAAAACATCATAATCACGATGTTCAGTCCACATATCTGCAAAATATTTGACACCAACTTCTATTGATTCATTTGGATCTTGAATGGAGTTTGGTGGCTTTCCTTGGCTTTCGGAACATTGCATGACATCAGGATATTTTTCTGAGTTTCCTCCTGTTTCGGCCATAATGATTCCTAATAAATAAGGAACTGCTTCAGGAATGTTATTTTTTGACGCTTCTTTGGTGACTTTTTCTTTCCAGCGAAGGACTGCTTCTGGTAGGTTTTGTTCTTCTTCAGAGCTAATGTGAGTGGAAGAAGAATCGCTGCCAGCAATGAGCATAAAAAAAATGAAGAAGAAGCTTACAAGAAGAAAAGGAGATAATTTATACATTTTCATAGACGTGTTCCTCACTAAATTCTGGAGCACCATAAGCTTCTTGTCTTAGATGACTGATTTCTTTTTCAAGTTGTTCCGCTTCCTGGTCTGTGACAGGAGAAGGTGAGAGGGAGGCTGCTTCAAATGAGTCATTCTCTACATTACTATCTCTTGTTTCAATGACTGATTCTATAGGTACTTCGATTTCTTCTGTTAAAGTACTTGGTGTAAGTAATGTATCATCTACTTCTTCTGTGGGAAGTATGGTCTCTGTGGTCAAAGGATCTGTACTAGAGACAAAATCAGAAAATGCCTCTGTAGGAGCAACAGGTGTTTCTTCAGAACTTTTTGTTCCACTAGTTTCCGTAGAAGATACCTCTTCTTGCGATCCAGATGAGTCTTTATCGAAAGGTATTGTATCTAGAGCTGTTTCTTCTTCACCAGCTTGAACTAATAGGTTATCTTGTAAGTCATTTTGGCGATAGGCTTGATCTAGTTCTAGACCTGATTTAAGCAAATTATTTTCAGCCGTTTGTGTTTTGTATATTTGCTCGTCTAATCGATTTTGTTGGTCATTTTTCTGATTTTTTTGTTGCTGTCGTTCTTGGAAGGCTTGTTTAGGATTGAATGAAAAATCTTTTAACCCTACTTGACCCTTAGTAAGAGAACGAACGATTTGACCTTTGTTTTTCCAAATAAATAAACCTAATAGTACTTTTACAAATAAGCCAACAAGCATCGTTACAATATTTGTTACAATAAAAAATGAGTCTAGTAAATTTAAAATCGAAAATAATAGACCAAAGCCAAAACCGATTCCTACTTTAGAAGCAAAGAGTGTTCCTAATAGCATAAAACCATTTTTTAACAGATGGTGCATATTTGGAATCAATGCTAAAAAGAGCAACGAAGGAAAGAGGAAGAGGACACCATAAATCAATAGTTGAATTAAAATATTTGCGACGCCAATAATTAGGACGGCTGTGCCTATTACAATTAACATAAAGAATGTATTCAATAAGACAACGACTTTTTCTGTCATACGATCCGAGGTTAGATAGGAATTTTTTTCGGAGTCTTTTTTTATCTTGTCTGCAATTTCATCTGTCTTCTTTTGATCGAAGGTCTCACCATTCTTGACTAGATAGGAGTCAAATTGTTCTTTTGAAAGGTCTGTTTTTCCAAAGTTAAGCAATGCATAAGGTTTAATCACAAACTCATCAAAAATAAGATTTCGGATATTGCTGGTTCCATCTAGTTGTCGGTTCGTTCCAAGTAGTTTCTCAGTGGTACTCCCATTTCCTTTAGTTAAGTTTCCACTTGTTAAGTCCACTAGTTGTCCTTGTACATTTTGAGAAAGTGTATTCACTTCTTGAACTTTGCTTGCCCCGTCAGCAAAAAAGGTCAGACTGCCAACATAAATTAAGGTGAAAACACCAAATCGAATCAAGGCTTTACTGATTCCTTTTTCAAAGAAATCTTTGACTGAAATGACAATGACGAATGTAAAAAGTAGGATACCTATCACACTAAACAATTTGTTATAAATCGCTCCAGTGGTATTGAACAAATCTGGTAATACACCTTCCAGTAGGTTTAGACTAAATAGTTTGTCAATGACATAATCTAAAGCTAAGACAAGGTATTTAATTAAACCAAAGGCGATATTAAGTAGAGCATTTAGGACGCTTTGTAGGTTCTCATTGATGTTAAACCACCCCCCTTTTTCAAAAAAGGATTGGTAGCTATCAATATCAAACAAATCTTTTAATAACATAAGTGCTCCTTTCTAAGGGCTAAAGATGGTTTCAACATCGGCACTTGTATTTTTCTTAACAGTTTGCAGCATTTGATGAATTTCTTCGTAAGGACAATAAACGAGCATTTTACCTACACGACCTCGTAAATCTAAATACAAACAATGATATTTCGGTAGATTTTTTAACCACTCAATGTTCTCATAGGTGATTTCTAGTCCTAAATGGCGAAGAATGTCCTCGCGTTCGTCTTTGTCATCGTAAGCGAAAATTCGCCCGAAGTTCCCTGTGTCGTCTTCCTCTGCGGTATCTTTAACAGATTGGGTGACAATAATAAGGGTATTGTTAAAGCTTCGACCGACTCGGCGCATAGATTTGATGATTGCCCGTCCATTTTTTGAGGAGTTGAAAATCCAACTTTCATCAAATAGAACAACCGTACTTTCTTCTCGATCACGCAAACCAAATAATTCGCAAAATTTCCCAATCGACATCATCAACATGACTGATTTTCTCTGCGTGGCACTATAATCACTGCTAAGTGTTTCAGCACGAGGCATTTCTAGCCCTAACACTTCTAAAACTGTGACTTTATTGGTAAGATTAAGTCCTTTATTTTCACCATAGCTGAATGCCAACTCTAAAATAGAACCTTGTACTGACTTTTTAATTAAATTGGCTGTGTCTCTCACTTCTTCGTGTGTACTTTCTAGCATAAAATCAACAACATGAAGCAATCCTATTCGTTCACCTTGATCACGTCTTTTCAATACAGTCTCAATTCCTTCTAGCATTGCCAATCTTGATTTTTTCTCTCTGGCGCTAGTAAAATCATAGAGCTCTTCAAATAAATCTTGAGCCATGTCTTTTGCTGCTACACGATTAGGAATGAAGCAGAAGGGATCAAGCACACCTTTGTTACTGGTCTTATTTGGATCAAGTCGAACTTGATGGAAGTACTGTTGAACGAATGAACACGTATCAGGATACTTTTCTTGATAGACTGGATTGTTAATGACTGCCATAATCCAATCAAAAAATTCAGATTTTGGATCGACATAGAGACCTTTTCCATTCATCAAGACTGAAAGGAAGAAAATAAATTTAGCCAAGTAAGATTTACCATTTCCAGTTGGTCCTGTAATGGCGATATGGGGACTGTTAGCTTTTTTATCTGCAATATCATTTTGATTGCCAATAGAGGGATTGAAGAAAACTGGCTTTCGACTAGTTTTTGCGACTTCTTTAGGAGTTAAATTTCGAGTGTTTTTCAGTTCTGAAACCATGCCGATAGGAATTCCTACATTATCACCAATTCGATTTTCAACACCTAACAGCATTTCACTAATTCCTTCAACTGTTGTGTAGTGAAGCCAATTTTTTTCATGACCTAATTTAGTGCCAGCTAAAAATTGATGGAAGAGAAACACTTGATCGGCTAACCCTTTGACAACTTCTACATTTCGAGATTGGCATAAAGAAATGACCGTTCGAATTCGACTGCGACATTCCTCTGGTGTTTGTCCAAAGACCGAAAAAATACCCAGCCATTTAATGACTGGGACTCTTAGATCAATTTTATTGTTCAAATCAGTTAGGGCGTAACGATTGAACCGACTGGATTTCATTTCAGCATCGCCCATTGAGAGTGTTTCTTTTGCGCTGTTTTTCAAACGTTTGGCTGCACGAGAAGATTTACCTTTTAATCCTCTACCGCCTTTTAATGGTTCAAAATGTCCTTTGAGTCTAAACTCTACCGGAAAGGGAAGGCTTTGTACCAATTCTGCGGCATGATTGAAAGCTAGATTTGGTGCGAATTTGTGTATGGGAAGTAAAGCGACATAACTGGTTCCTTCAAGACTTCTTAACTTTAACAAACCTTGTTCTTCTGTTGGATCAAGAATCGTATCAGTTAAGGAGTAACTACTATTTTCAATAAATTCAAGATCAAAGGATGTTTTCATTCCACGAACATAGGAATAGCGACAGGCTTGTAACACTTCTTGTTCGCTTAGTCTACGCCCATTAACAGCCCCTACAAGTTGAAAGATTTCTGATTCTATTGAACGATATCGTTTTAAGAAATCATCATCAACGGATAGATGATAGTGGGTAAGGGCTAATAATTTTCCTGCATAATAATCAACCGTTTCTAGCGCTTTTCCTTTGACAGAAGTTGCTGAGGATAGGCTAGATAATTTAACTCCGATATAAAATTTTTCCGTTGTAATAACTCGGAGCTGCTGTTCTAAATCGGTTAGGGTTCGCTCTACTAGGTTTTCTCCCATTTCTACTGCTTGTTCATCAAAGTTTTCAGAGAAAGCAGTTAATCGCTCTTTAAGATTGTATGAATGAGGATTTAGAAAGAGTTCAAAGTCTTCAAAGCGCCGTAAGCTCTGTAAAAATTGATTCCACTTTTGCTTGTGTTTTTCCTGGACTTCTTTATTTTGACCAATTACATAATCACTAGGGCAAGTAAAATAAGCCCAAACCTCGTTGTCCGTTGTGAGTAGTAAATTATGATAGACCTTATGAAATGGTTGTTTGAATTTCATTATTTTCCACCTTTCTATAATAATCGAGTGATTCGCTTGCGAATAGATTGTTTGATTACTGATTGATACTGTTCTTTGAGTTTAGTGATCTCATTTATTGGAATAATGCCATCATCATAGCGTCGAAACAGTGTTTTTTTCATTAATAATACTTCGTCATCCGTTTCAAATAGCTCATAAAATCCTTCTTCTTGTGCGTTTAAAGAGTCAAATTCATAAATTAATTCAGGAACGACAACGGCTTTTATTTCTTGTTTGAGTTGTTCAACATCTAATGTGGTCATCTTTAAGTCTCCTGTCTTTACAACAAGCTGTTTAACAGTACAGCGATGATAGATTACTTTTTCTTGTCTAAATGAGTGAAGTTGCTCATGATAGAGCGATTTGTGACCATAAGCAAAGATAAAAAGATAGGCTAGATAGTCTTTTAAGAAAATATCTGCCCGTTTTCCATCAGGCTCCACTCGGTTAAATAGCTGCACTAAACCATAGGGAATGGCGATGGAAACCATCACGACCAATTGGTTCATCCCAAAGAATAATAATAAGAGACTGAAACTAAGTGCAAAACTAACCGTTGCGACAGTGAAGTCTTGTGCATAAACAACAAAAGGGAGATGGACATTTTTAGCAATCTCACGAATCATATAGGGTGCATTGAATGGTTCATGATAATCTAATATTTGTTTTTCTTTATTCATGGCTATAACCCAAAATAGCTTTTTAAATTAGAAAGAGAATTCAAAATACCTGTAGGATCTTTAATGACGGCATAAATAATGCCTCCAAAAAAGAGAATGGCAAAGCCCTGAATCCATTTTGAATTCAAGAATTCTTTGATGACTAAATAGACAACTACAACGCCAAAAATAGGGGCAATCCAATCATTTAAAATATAATTACTCGCGTCTTTTGCATTTGCATCGGCATAAGCAACAGCTGACTGGGAAAAGAAGAGGAATAGGCTACTCCAAATAGCTGCTAGCCTAATCGTTAATAATTGTTTTTTTGATGATATGCTTTTGATGTTCTTTTGTGTCATTTAAATTCCTCCTTGATAATGATAGAGTGTTTCAATAAAGTACGTGTTATCTCGCTGTTTCAGCAATAGAGTCATTGTTTCTTTATGCCCCATCTTTGTTTTACTATCAAGAACATCAAACGTAACAAAGGCAAAAAGTTGTTTGTCTTTTGTAAAGGGTTCAATCTGAGGGTTGCTGATTTGATAGTCACCCGATAAAATCTCTGGCTCTTTCATAATGAATGCCATGTCCTCCAAAGAAGTGGCTACGTATTTATCAAGAAACGATTGGACAAAAGTGGTAATAGCTTTTTCTTCTTTCGTATCCATTCGTTGATACTGAGAAATATCTAGTGTTGGTATTAGTTTTTTTCCAGAGGTTAGAGAGGGTTCCTCCGTGAAATAAGGATAATCAATTATTTTAAACGAGTGATCGTTTAATTGTATAAAGGGAATATTTAACAATGTTTGTTTCTCACTTTTTTCATAATCAGTATATTTTTCTTTGACCGTTACGTCTTTGTCGCCTTCTTTTTTCTTGATCTCATGTTCTTTTGTAACAGGAACAGTCACTTCATAAGAAATACGATATTGTGCTACAGATCGCCCCTCTGAGTTGACTAGATTATAAAAATTTGAGGAGAGTAGCTTTCGTCCAGTACCTGTATTTTTTTCTTCTTCTAAAGTAATCGTAAAATAGGTTTCTTGCAGAGTAGCTAGTCTTTTTTCAAAAGCTTGCTGGTCAGTAGGAACATTTATATAAGTTGAGATAAAGGGTTGTAAAAATTGTTTGTATAGTTCAGACGAAGTGGGAGTAGTGCTATTTTTTTCTAATTCTTTCTGAATGGTTTTTGTTAGTATCGTTTGTTCTTTGCGAATCAATCTTTGCATTTGTGTTGATTTGATAAAGCCAATAGGACCACTTATGATTAGAAAAAGTGTCACTAGTAGAAAGAAGAGTCGAGTTGTTCTAATAGTTGCTACTTTCTCTTCTTTAGGCAAAGTAGGTTTAGGCGTCTTTTTTTCTTTGATAAACTTCATTGATTTACTCCTTTTCGATTCTTAAAAAAGAGAACCCCTTTAATTGATAAAGGAGTTCTCTTGCTGAAAGCTGTGTGCCATAAATTTTTAAACGTCTAGGTTGTGAGTTGAAGAGATAGGTGGCTTTATAAAAGTCATAGGTATAGCCGAGATAAACACCAGAATCACTATAGCGTTCTAACCCTTCAATATAGAGACTTGTATACTTAGATAGCATTCGTTCAAAACAGACTTCTTTTTTAGGAATAAAAAACAGATTTTCTCGTTGAGTTAGTTTTTTTACAGTGAGAAATTGCCGAGCTTGTCTTTCAGGAATTTGTCCTTCTAAATAGAAAAAGCCATATTTTTTGAGTTCTTCTTTGAGATATTCCTGATTCATGATAATACCTCAATAATGGTACTATCATTCGCTTGATAGAGACGTCCATCTTGGCGTAGGTCCTCACCAATTCCGTCATAGTCAATATTCCACTTGATTAAGTCAGGTACACCAGATAGATAGCCAAGATCATCTACCAGTTGTTCGGCATACTCTTTGTAAGAGTAACAATCAGAATAGACTTGAATATCATCAATGCTTTCAAATGCCTCTAGTAAGTCATTATAAAAACCATAATCGATTAATTCTTCTAAATACTTGATGCCTTCATGTCCTGCATGTTCATCCATTTGCTCAGCAACTTCATTCATATATTCAAAATCTTCGAAATTGAATAATTTGATGGGTGATGAATAATCATTTACTTCATACTCTTGTCCATCTTCTAATTCTAGCTTTTCTTGTACAACATCCCATAGGATAGGGAGTTCAAACCAACGTCCAGTGTGGGTTTTAGGATTTTCAATATACAGTTGAATCATAAATTTTCACCTCTCAATTAAATAAAAATTGTGCTAATAGTTGCTCGACTTCTTCTTGTGTGACAGTGACAGAAGGGGACGTGTTTTCTTGGGGGGCTTCTTGTACTAATAGCTCTTTGATGGTCGTTGTTAATTTTGCTAGTTCTTCTTGATCTTTCTCTTTTAACTCTGCTTGCTGGATTCGAGACATTAATTCATTTGTGCCAAATGTTTGATCCATGATCCAAATTTTCTTTAATGTTGGAGCTAGATAATTAAAAAGCCATCGAAGAGCTTTTTCATAATTGGGTTTTTCACCTTTCATGGTTAAACGCAGTTCCTGCATACTTTCAATAACCATACGCCAGTTTTGACTATAGTGAGTGCGAATCCCTTGTTTATCGGAATCAAAGACTTTTAATGAAGTATCGATCAACTCTCTAGCAACCCATTCTATAGTTTCCCCAGTGGATAATAGATATTCTACAAAGAGATAGGCTTTTTCATTCGCAAGTCGAATTTCATAGCGATTTTTGATACCATATTTTTGATGCACCATTTTAACAGACAGTTCTTCTTTTTTTGCCAACTCATAATCTTTTTCATAGAAATTAAGGTAAAAAGGAGATTGTCTAGAACCAAAATAGAGAGACAATCCTTTGTTCCTACGTTCTCCTTTTTTTAACGAAAAACCACCTTTGTAATCAAAATTACGAAAGGTGGTGTCCACTAATCCTTGTTCATATTTTAGTTTTAATTCATGTAGATCATAATTCGGGTACAGCTCTGAGAGCATTTCATCTAAAGCAATATCAATTCGAGTAATCTTTGTGTCTATCAAAATTCCTCTGCCAAAAAGATCATCTTGATAAAGTCTCCAAAAGAAATCATTCCACGTTTCTTTTCTCTCTTCTAGAATTAGTTCATATTCTCGGCATCCTTGCCCTCTTAATTCAATCATGACCCCCATATTAATATCATTGGGATTTGAGAAAATAAATATTTCACTAAAGAAATAGGTTTCTGTGTAATGATTTAATCCATATTCTCGATAACCAAAAACAGAAGAATCCATTTTTAGTACTTTTTCAATCACTTCTTCTGGTGAATTAAGTTTGAACCGTACTCTGAGAAAGTCAATTTTTGCTTCCATTGGTAGTATTCCGCCATCTAAGTTGAATTGGTCATGAATCTTTTTTACTAAATGTTTGCTAGGTTTCTTCTTATCATTTTCTAGCTTTGATAAAAATGATTTTGTAACACCTAACTTTTGAGCGAGTTCTTGTTGGCTTAGTTTGAATTGCTTTCTCAATTTCCGTATTTCATTATTCGTTATAAAAATTTCCTCCTATCTGTTTCTTTATACTAAACACTGCTATTATCAGTTTTTTGTGTGTTTTGACAAGTAAAGTTGCCATGTTTATAAGGAATTTATTTTGATATACTGGGTTTGAGGTGATCAAACATGAATAACATGTACAAAAATAATCTATTGACTATTTTAAAAGAGAAAAACATTAGCCAAACACGTTTATCAAATGAAACTGGGATTTCTAGACAAACTATTAGTAAAATCATCAAAGATGAATTTTATGGAATGAGTATTCATACGTTTGTAACGTTAATCAGTTACCTTGAAGTTGATCTCTATGAATTAGGAGAAATCAATAATGAATTTACTTTTGCTAATGAACAACGATACAAAGTGGCATTTAATGAACGAAATCTAGCTCTGTTAAATAAGATTCTCTCAAAAAAACTACATCTATCTTTTCATTTTCATCCGTATTCTTCAAACTGTTGCTTAAACATTGATTCAAAAAAGTATTCTAACAAATTCGACTTTTCGGGAAACATAAGAATTAATGCTGACCCTAAAGAACTCATTTTTGAAATTATTGATTTTGATTTATGGAAAATTTCAGAGACAGTTTCTTTTGACGAATTCTTTGATTTTTATCAATCCTTTATTTTAGCTTTAGAAAATTATGCTGAGCAACTGGGATTCAACAGAATCATTTTCAATGTTGACTCCTATATTGATCCAGAATTACAGGTAATTATTTTTCCTAGAAAAGTAAATAATACAGATTTAAAAGCTTTAATTCAGGATTCTTCATATGATTCTAGAAAGAATGAATTAATGAAACTCTCCGTCCTTAAATTATCTGGCTATGGGCTTAAAAATAGCCATGAAGATGAAGAAAGTGAACTGCTTAAAAATGCAATCAATAACCAAATCGACTCTATGCATCATCTAACAATTTTAGAAAAAGAAAAATTACGATTAAATCTGATGAAAAAGAGCTCGCTTCATAAAGACTATCATGTAAAAAAATACTTCAAATACATTAATTAATAGGGTTGACCGTAACTCCAAAAATAGTTGACCAAATTTTCACCATAGAAAATGCTTACTAAATCAATCATTTGCAAAGTATCTTGACTTATTTTCTTAAAAGTTACCCCCATGTTATTAAGCGGGGGTAACAGGTTAGAGCGAGCGCTGCTCGCCCTAACCACGCACAGTCATAGTCAGGAAACCTGCCTATTCCTTTTCGTTCTACCGCCACACACCAAAGTGTGCGGCTTTCACAAGGAAACCTTGTTCATAACGAAGCGAAAGATAACGAATACCAATTTCACTAACTTATACATCGTGAAAATGATACTGAGTAGGTAAGCTGGTTATCTGTAAATATAATAGAAAATTTACTAAAAACAATAAATTTGTTATTATAAAGTAAACGCTTGCTTAGGGGGACTTTAAATGACAGCTAAACATAAAGAAGCAGTTCCTGCGAATCCGACAATTAAAGAAAATTATCCTGTGTTATCTCCTAAGGAGGCACAGCAACTGTATCCAGATATTATTATTGACAATAAGGATTTTATTTGTGCTGCACATAAAGAATGCACAGCACCACTGACTTGTCGCTGCTTGGATAAAAAGAATAAAACAGCAGCATTTGTTGAAGGTAGTAAAAAAATAAATAAGCATCATTCAAAATGTCCTTTTTCAAATGAGAATGATGAAGAATCATCTCCAGAGGTTAATTATCAGCATCGAGAGAAGCAATTTGTTGATAGTTTTACTGGAGAGAATGTTTTGTATTTATATGGAGACACCTATAGAAAGGCTAAGAAACCAAATAGTGATACTAATGGGAAAAAAGAAGGTAAATTAGATGGACAGCAAATTGTAACAATCCCTCCAAAAAATTCTAATACATTACCAACTAGACAAAAGCAAAATAGATATGAGACTCTAAGGAAGCAAGTTAACTTATTTGAGCTGACACCAGAGAATAAAGTAATTGATAGAATGACTGGTAAAACTATTAGAATTAAAGAGATTTTTCTCCCGATAAAATCAAATGATTTATCATCAAATATAAAATCAAGGCGTACATTAATTTATTTTGGTTTAGCATTTATAAATGAGCCTAAATCAGAAGGAAAAGACTTTAATATTCGATTTTCTGAGACACTTGAGTTAGGTAATGTAAAAGGTAAGCCAGCTTTTTTCATTGACAAAGAAACATTGTATAAAAATTTTTCAGTAATTATGGAGAAGTGGAAAGATAATAAAAACATGCTCGTTAATGTATATATCAGAGCGCATCTCACTATAAATAATGGGTATATCAATTTTGATATTGATAAAGAAGTGCTACCTGAACAATTTTTTATAACTTTAAGAAAATAATTTTTAATCTAAGTAGACAGATGCTAAAAGAAATAAAGCACCTGTCTACTTGTTGTATTCAGTTTTTTTGTTCTAAGCCAAAAGCTGAATGTGCGTCATTAATTTCCTCGGAAGTCATTTCTTGTAAAAGCTCTTTTGTATTTAATGTTTGCATAGTACCTATTTGTCTAAGTTCTGCTAAAAAATCATATTTTTTCGGAACAAGTGGGGCATAAAATTCTCTTGGAACACCTGAGCCACTATCGCAGTAGCCTCTGCCTTTAATTCGTTTATTGATGAAAGCTTTTCCTTTTTGATCCGATCCAAAAGTCATGTAATAGCCCTGTTCTGATAGTTTTCCCAAGCTAACACGAAATAAGAGATTATCACGTACACCGCCACCAAAGTTATCTGCATCAGGACGTTGGGTTGCTAGGACTAGAAAAATACCTGCTTGTCGTGCTTTTAGAACAAGTTCCTTTACATATCGCAGAATTTCGTCCTGTTCTTTATAGGTTAAGGTACCAAAAAAGGCTGCCCATTCATCAACAATAATGAAGTAGGGAGGAATACCATAGTATGAAAAGTTTTTCCCTGTTGTATAGTTAGGGAGAGCTTTCATGTAAACATAACGTCGATTCATTTCTTCTACAGCATTCTTTAAGCATTTAGTGATCCACTTTGTTCCGTAGAATACATGGTTTTTAAATAGGTGAAGACTTTCTAAATCCTTTAAATCTGCTTCTTTTGGATCACAAATATCTACCGTTCCAACTTGGATAAGCGCATGAATTAAGGTAAGGAGAAAGTAGGACTTGCCACCACCTGTACCGCCAGTTACTAGCATATGAGGTACTTCGGCATAGTCCCATACAACGCCATCCATGAGTTTGACTTGTCCATTTGTTACTGAGCAATCTTCAATTCCAATCCGCTTACTGATGACATCAATCATCAATAAATAGGTGGTGAAGCCCATTTCTTTTTGTTCCTCAATGAAGTCAGCAATGTACATTTCTTCAAAGGTCTTTGTAATTTTTTGAAAACGGTCATGCCATTTCATCCCATCTGTAGGAACTGTCAAATAAAGAATTTCTTTAGTATTACGGTAATAGACTTTCGGAAAAACCATTTTTTCAGTTGCCTGTTCTTTTGATTTCGGTTCCTTTTTCTCATACAATCCATTACTTTTCAAAAGACGAGCTAACATTTGCCGTTGGTAGACTCGATAGAAGAATCCACCCTTTAAAAATGAAAATCTACGAATCATGAACAACAGAAACAATGACAAGAAGAGTATTAAAAAAAGCCCTCCCATGGGAACTAAGAGGGCACCCCAATCAATTATTTGTCTTCGCTGCATCATCTGTATTAATGGATAGATAAAAAGGTAGCTATAGTAACCAGCAAATAATAGAAAAGGAAACCAAGTTAGTAGAAGGTAGGTACGATAAATAGATAGATGCAGAGGACGAATTCTACGCCCACGATAATGAAAGAATGTGTTCATAGTTGCCTCCATTCAATTAATTTTTAGAGTTTTGATCTCCTTTAGCCTGCTTTACAATAACTGGTTCTACTTTTTTTAGTGATTCTGCTCGAATTTTGAAGGCTTGTTCTGACTGAATTGAATCATTATAGCCAGTATAAGAAGAAAGCCAAGCAAGTGCAGTTACTTCTCCTGTGAGTTCTACTTCATCATCATAAGAGAAAGGTGTGGTATCAATAGTTTCAGGGACAGTGATATCAATTTGGTCATTTTTAGCTTCGGAATAGACAGTGATCCGTTGTTCTCGAACAAAATCTGTTCGGTTGCCCTCTGTATCTGTTTCATAAATTTTTTGGCTATTCAAATAAAATAATTTTCCAAACGTTCTTCGTGTATCAAAATCTTTAACAATATTGTCTTCAAATTTTAAACTCATCATTTTTCTCCTTTTCTAGTTCAATGTCAGCAGTTGTTTAGCAAAAATTTGTAATTCAAGTGAGCGGCTTGCTGTTCCAATATTATTTCGTTTGGCACTAGGTACAAGTGTAACTTCACGCAGCTCTACTTCTTTACGACCTTCAAAACGTAGGGAGTTTCGTAAATTTGGAACGATGATTTCAAAGTCAGGATGAAGAGCAGAGGAGGCTGTAAAAATGCGACAAGGGATTCGTTTTCCCTCTACATAAACTTCTCGTTCTTCTTTAACGGTTGCTTTGATTTTATTTCCTAATTGATTGTCCTTTAAGACAATGTTTGTGACACGATTGGACATCTTTATTCCTTCTTTCTTTTTTATAAAAAAAGGAGACATAGAAATGCCTCCAGTTTTCTAGTTATTTTTGTTATGCTGTTTCTTCTTGTTGTAGAAGTAATAACCAGCAACACTGACTAATAGTGCACTACCTAAAATGATCCCAGCGATAGAAATGACTTCTCCTGTTTGTGGCAAGTTGCCTGTTACGGAAGTTTCTTTTTTCCTTGGAATCATCTTGTTCGTCATGGTACATTTGACAATCTCACCATCTTCTTGAATTTCAAACTTAATCGGCGTCTCATCTATTTGATAGCCAGTAGGGGCTTCATATTCTTGGAAATAGTAAACTCCTCGTGGTAAGTTTTCAAAACTAAAACGACCTTGACTATCCGTTTTTCCTTCAATGATGATTTTTTTATCTTTATCAAGAATACGAACACCTGTATCTGGCAGCTCTTTTCCATTTGACACGTCCGTTTTTGTTAGTTCAGCAATACCTTTGACTAAATGATTTTTAATCTCCATCAGTAGAGGCGATTCTTGATAGATTTGTGGTTCCTCAGCTGCAGTAGTTTCATTAGCTAATTGCTTATTTGTATTTTCTTCTAGCTTCTCTTCATTAAGGTTTTCACCAAGTAAATTTCCTCTACTGTCATAGGCTTGAACTCCTTTTAAAGTAGAGACGATTTGATAGGTCTCAGGAGATAGAACATATTGTTCTGAAGCTGGTTGTTTTTCTTTCAGATAGAACGTTCCTACTGGGATATTGGTAAAGATAGCAAGAGATTGTTCATCTACAGTGGCTGTTTGAATCACTTCTTTCTTCTCATTTTCTAGAGTGAAAATAGCGCCTTTTCCATTACCTGTGAAAGCAAAGTCGTAGCCATTTTTCTCTTTCAAAGTGGCTTCTTCATTCACTTTTTTTAGTGAAAATTGATTGAAGTGAAGCCTATTTAAAAGTGGTGCAGATTCATCTTCTAAATTTTCTTTAGGAGCATAAATATCAATCACTTTTTCTGATTCGTGGTCTGCAGCTGTAAACTCGAATTCATGATGGCTAGTATCAATATCATGATTTTCACCAGCATCTAATTCTTGGACATAATAGTTTCCTTCCATTAATTGTTGAGTAGGGAACGTAAGCCCACCATCTTTTACTGTGCCAAATCCTAGTAGAGAATCAGCAGGCAATATTGTTTTATCCGTCATTGTAAACTCTTGATTGGAGAACAGACCAAATATTTTGCCATTGGCTTGGATCTCTTCGATAACTGGTTTATTTTTTTTCCATTCCTGAATTTGTTCTTCGTTCTTATGAATAGTGATCTTCAATTGTTGGAAGTCATTTTTTGCTTCAACAGATTGAGACACGAGTTCAACGTTTTGTCCTTCATAGGTGAATTCAAAAGGCAGCGGGGTGGTATTCATCAAGTAGCCAGCAGGTGCAGCTGTTTCAATGGCTTCATATTTTCCTAGATATAGTTTTGGCATATTAATTAGTTCACCATTTTTATCTGTTTGAACAGTTGCAACTGTACTTCCTTTTTTTGCATGAACATGGTTGCCTACTTTAATATCCTCACGAGCTTTAATTATAAAAGTGACATCCGACAGAGGAACATAATCGAAAGTGATTTCATGTAGCTTTCCATAGTCTGAGTCGGTAGTTGTTGTACTAGAAGCTTTTTTACCTGTTTTCTTTAGATGAAGCAATCCTTGTTGGGCTTTGTTTCCAAACACTACTTCAACTGTTTTATTAGGTTCAATCGTGATTTCTTTAGATTCGCCTTTATTTACAAAACCATTGTTGGCAGTCACTTCGATGATTTTTACTTTAGTCCCAGCTTTTAAGTCATTAATTTGAGCAAAGCCGTTAGTATCAGTGACAATTTCTTTCGTTTGTCCATTGTACTCAAATTTCATTTTTGTATTAGGAACAGGTTGTCCAGTATCTTCATCTACTTTTTTCAATTTGACATTGCCGTTTAAATTGACTTTGACATTTAACTGAAAGGAGCCAGCGGTAGATAATTTGAAAGTTGCTACTTTTTGTTCATTGGGTTTGTTGAAAACAAAGCTTGTCCCAACATCATTAGCATTTGCGATATTGTACTGTAATTTTCCTGTTTCTTTCGATGAACTGGTTGCGGTTAACTTCAATTGGTTTCCAGATTTATTTAGTTGTAAATTAGCAGAATTGCTAGCTAGATTGCCGTACTTACTTAAAACACCGTTTGTATCATTAAGTGTGATTGTATCGCCAACATTTAAAGTAATCGTCTGATTATTGAATGAAGGTTTTGTATTGTGTGCATTCACTTTTGCTAGGATTTCATTTTTTCTATTTTGATAGTTGGGAAGGGTGGTAGATAGTAGCTGATCACCAAATGATTCCCAAATCATATTCTGAGTAATCCCATAGTTTTCACTTGTAGGATTCGTTTTATAGCCATAATAGGCAATCAGAGACAAGCGGTCTTTTTCAGCAATTGTAAGTTCTGATGGATCAAAACCAGAACCGCCGTTTAAAATGGTACCATGTTCAATACAAAATGCAGGTTCACCCTCTGCCTTAATCATGTGAACACCATCATCTGTCCAGTGAAGACCAGCAGGATTTGCTAAATACCAAGTAGAAATGTAATCAGCAATTCTTGTGTAGTTGACGGTAGCAGCAAGAGCAGTGATAGGAGTCGCAAAAAAACTAGCCATGATTACTATCAATGCGAGATAGCTGGCTAGTTTGTGCTTTTTATATTTAGTTGTCATTGTTTCCTTTCCTCCTTGAATTATTTTAATTTTTAGAGTTAAGAGTGGGACTTCTGATTGAGGGAGACAAGGGTTTTGGTTCAACTCCTTTTTGTATTGTTTATATATTTACGTTTACATTTGCACAATAAGTCTATATTATTAGTAATATGATGATTTATTACTTGAGGAGGTATAACTTTGTCAAATGAAGCTATATATATGAAATTGCCCTTTGATTTGTCTGGCTCTCGAAGTAAGAATAGATTTAGATACGAGATACTATGGGGTCTAAGTAAATTATTTGATATATATAATGAGAATGAGTCATTTGTTATGGTATTTGACTATGCATGTGATATCGAAGTTCATAAAGATACTGGCTTAGATTTTTATCAAGTTAAATCTAAAAAAGACGGAGCAGTTTATACTCAAGGAGCATTACTAAAAAAGAAAAAACTTGAAGAGGAAGAAAAGAGTTTTTCTATTCTAGGTAGGCTTTATTCCCTTGCAAATAATCAAAATGAGAATATTCACGTAAATTTAGTTTCCAATAAACCATTTCAAGACTCTAGTAAAAAAAATCATACAACAATTGAAAACTTGGATTTTAATAATCTAGATGAGGAAGTGAAAAAAACAATAGAATCTAAACTTCAAGAGGAGCTAGGTTCGGATGTTACACCTGATATGTCAAAAATTAGTTTTATTTATACTTCGATTGACCTTTTCAGTCCTGATGATACACTGAGAGGAAAGACCAGTAAATTTTTCTTTGAATTAACAGGAAGTGAGCCAAACAAACCTAATGCACTCTATAATTTACTTGTCGAAACAATTTCTGAAAAAGCTTGTTATGAATTGCAATTAGATTGCTATTCAGACATATTGAATAGAAAAGGTGTTTCAAAAGATGATATTGAAAAAATAATTTCACTTTATTCTGAAAAAACTGATAGAGCAGTAGAAAAGGCTTCAGTATTTATAGACACCAACATAAACAAACCAATAAAAAGGTTGAAAATGAAAACGATGCTTGGTAAAGTGGTTTCCGATATTGAGAGTGGTAATAGATTAGTTTTACAGAATGAAGAGCTTATTGTTCAATCTATCTTTTCAAACTTGGAGAAATATGATGTTGAAGAGACTGTTTTCATTGATTTGTTAGTTTCTGAGTATTCAAAACTTTTCACTATTGAGTATTCAGAAGACTACAGATATGCCTTTTTTTTATTAATCTTAATGAAAGTCGAGGAAAATATTTATGAATACTCTGACATTTAATAAATTATATATTTTTTCAACATTTGAAAATAAAGCGAAGTATATTGAATTTACTAATGGAAAAAACATCATTACTACGGAAGATGATATTATTGGAAATAAAAAAGGTAAGTCAACAATTCTTAAAAATTTATATTATACTATGGGAGCAGACTGCTATTTTGAAGATAAATGGGATGTCCAAAAGAAGATATCCATTTTAGAATTTTCAGTTAACAAGGCATCATATATTATCTTTAGGCAAGATAAGTTGTTTAAAATTTTTGATCTAAAGAAAAATCTATTATTTAAAACTCTTAAGAGAAAAGAACTATCAACTTTCTTAGAAAAAATTTTTAAGTTTACTGTAAAATTACCTAATCGTTATACAGACAAATTGGAGATTGCACCGCCAGCTTATTTCTATCTCTTAAATTATATAGATCAGGATAAAATGAATGGAAGTTCGTTTGATTCATTTAGAAACCTTGGTGAATATTCTAATTTCAAGTTAAATACACTGTACTCTCATTTTGGTATTTTAGATGATAGATACTATGAAGTTATGAAATTAGTTGAACAATTAAGTGAGCAACTTAAAGTTCTTGATGAAGAATGCCAGCTGTTTTACAAGATGCTTGAAAAAATTGAAAATGAACTTGTTGATAAAGTTAGCTTTCCTACAAATTTTGATGTTTTACAACAAGAAGTTGAAAGTACAAAAAATCAATATGAAAAAATTGTACATTCATTGCAACTTACTAAAAATAGATTAATTAATCAAAGAAACGATAATTATGAGGTTAAACAAGAACTAGCCAATTTAAGAAAAATAATTAGAAAAAATGATAAAGATAAAAAGGTAATAAATAGTCACACTTGTCCTAAATGTCACTCCATTATTACTGACAATCTTGAATTGAAAATCAATACTTTAAACAATGAAGAGGACTTTTTGTTCCTAGCTAATGAACTTGAAAAAGAATCTTTGAATGTAGAAGCTAACATATACAAAGAAGAAAAAAATTATCAGCGATTATTAGATACTCTAAAAAACTATGAAGATAAATTAGAATTAAATTCAAAAGAAATCAGTAGTGTTCTGAAACATAAAGGATTAATGGAAGTAAGAGATAAGCTGATTATGGATATTGGGAACAGTCAGGTTAATTTGAAACAGGCTCAGGGATCGTTAAAAGAGCAGAGAAAAATTTTGAAAGAATATTTAGAGTTGAAAAAGCAAATAAATGAAACTTATTATGAATTAATGCTGAATGATAAAATTCATTTTAACTTAGAAGAATTAGACTCAGATAAATTTAAAAAAATTGATTCTAATATAAGCGCAGGCGGAAGTAATAAACCAATAAATACTATTGTCTGGTATTTTAATCTTTTGAAAGTGAAAAATAAATTTAATCCAGATGCTATACGTTTACCAATTGTTTTAGATAGCCCTGCAAATGCAGAACTTGATAGAGATAGTAAACATACCTTGCTAAAGTATATATTTGAAGAATCAGATAAAGATAGTCAATTAATAGTTTCTACTATAGGATTTTCAACTTCTGACTTTAAAGAAGAACATTTTGATAATGTTATCGAACTTTCAAATTCTAAATATGAGTTATTGAATACAGAAGATTATGAGCTTTATAAAGAACTGTGTAAGGATTTAGTTTTAATAAACGAATAGTGATTAATTAGTCTTGCTGAATGACCAGAAACAAAGAAGCCAATATGCTATTTTGAAAATAGAGTATTGGCTTCTAGGATTACCTATCAATATTAAAATCAGGTTGATTGTTTTAGTATTTATTCCAGCTCGCGGTTTTCTTACTAAAAACATCCAAAATATCCCAATTTTTTTAATTAAAACAGTTTGAAACTAAATCAAAACTAACTACAATTGGCAAAAATTACTAGAATTTTGTAGTATTCACTGAAAAAGTAGAACGCTGTTATAGCAACGATTAGAGCCTATCAGAAGCTCTGGAAAAAGTTGACCTTTTGCTGGAAGGCAGTGTAGGTTAACAACAAAATAGAAGCTAGGAATGCTGATAGATAGGCATTCCTAGCTTTTTTAATGCACGAAAGTGAAAGTGTAACCGATACTCGCATCATTGGTTATTTTTTATAACAACTCTTTTTCTGGTTCAATGAATTGTGCAAATTTATCTGCGCTAAGTTCTTCTTTTTCAAGGGAGACGATAGTTGTAAATCTGCTTCATGGCAGCCATTGCGCGTAAAGAGACATAAGTTTTATGAAACTATTTAGTGTGATACAGTTCTTTAAATTGTATTTATTAACAATCACGTCATACCGATCGCTTGGATGACCTGGGCGACAAAACTCATTTGATTTGGTTTGGAAAGCTAATTGGTGTGGAAGTGAAGGGGGAACCCTGAATGGTATGATGGATGGTTTGTTGATTTTTCCATTTTTTAAGGTCCATGGTTTCAGTACCTGCGAGGTTCTCATCTATTTCTGTTCGATTGATAGGAGCAGTTTTCTGCATTGTATTTTCATATTCAAGAGTAGGGAAGTTATTTGATTTATCCTGAGCTTCATCCCCCTAAGTTGTTAAGAAGGGAGATTTGCTTCTATCATTTAACTTTTACATAGGTTTATACTTATATTTAAATGTCTAAACGGATTAAGTACTAACATATAGTTACTCATGGCTTTTTTATCTAATGCTAGATTGATTTAACCAAAGTATTATACTTTTTTAAAGTAGGTAAAATAATGGGGTTAGCATGGGAGTATAGAGAATCTGTGCATTACACGCCATGTAAAAAAATCATTCTATTTTCAGTTAATAAAAATCTATTCAAAAAATACTGCAATTATAACTTCATTTATATAGTAGTAACATAAATAGATTAGACAAATTTATAAATTAATAAGAAAAGTTGTTGACAATGATTGTTAAGCGTGTTATTCTAATTAAGTTGTCAATTGAAGAGCTAAACTACTTCAAACAAACTCATGACTCAAAAAAAATAATAAAAAAAGTTGTTGACACTGACAACTAAAATATGTTATTCTAAT
>NZ_CAUQJB010000027.1:0-67421 GCF_963518325.1 uncultured Vagococcus sp.
ATTTTATCTCTAAAGAAGAAAACGATAGGAATATCTTCGTTTTTCAGCAGCTTCCCTAATTTGAAAGTAGTTTTTTATAACTGGGCTAGCTGGATTCGAACCAACGATGACGGAGTCAAAGTCCGTTGCCTTACCGCTTGGCTATAGCCCAATATTAAAAATGGAGGAGAGTGGATTCGAACCACTGAACCCTAAGGAACGGATTTACAGTCCGTCGCGTTTAGCCACTTCGCTACTCCTCCAAGACAGGTTGTTTTAACCCGACTTCAATATAATAACCAATTTCCAAGAAAATTTCAAGTGTTATTTGCTATTTTTTTTATTTTTTTCAAAATTTAGTGAATTTTTTCAAAATAACAACACTTTTATTTCCCCAACAAATCGCTGTATCCCTTCTACTGGAAGAGATTCCAGTGACTAATTAAGGTTTCATAACCTTCGTCAAAAGATTTCACATATTTAGGACCTTCACCCTCAATAGTCACCACAAACTTACCGGATTCTAATTTTTCTACTTCACCAATAACTTTTTTACCAATATTCAGCTCATGAACATCTGCAGCCTGTCCTTTTGCATTTTGTTTTTTTTCTGTCACTGATACTTCGATATCTTTATTTTTTTTCATGCAATCAACTCCTCTTTTCAATTAACTCGGATAAATGGGGATCGAAATACTCCCAATAAATTTTCCATCCTATACAAGATACCACATATCCACCAAATTGTTAACTATCTAGTTGCAGATTCTTCTCTTTAGGTTGATAATAGTTAATAGGAGGTTAATTATGTCTACTATTCTATTAAATGCGTTTGGCTTGTTTTTAATTATTTTAGTTGGTTTTTTTCTAAAAAAAATGGGACTCGTCTCGAAATCAGATGGCAAAGTTTTGTCCAATATTATTGTAACGATCACATTACCTGCTACTGTCATCATTGGTATGAATACCATGGCAATCACGTCTGATTTCATTTTACTAGCGACAATTGCTGTGGCTATGAATCTTATCTTAGTGTTAACGGCTAAGTTCCTTTGGCGAAAAGACAGTTATTTAGATAGGGTCTTTTTTATGTATTGTATTTCCGGTTATAATGTGGGAAATTTCACCCTCCCTTTTATTCAAAGTTTTTACCCCCTAGCCCTACCGTATTTATTTATGTTTGATGTGGGGAATTGTATTATGATTGCTGGTGGTTCCAAAATACTCGTAGAAAGCAGCCATCCAGATTTTGATAAAAAGCAAGCGACTCAGTTACTGTCTCAGGCCTTGTTGCGCTCCATTCCTTTTATGACTTATTTGATCATGGTGATTTTAAGAGTGTTCGCCATCAGTTTGCCTGATTTTTCAATTGATATTTTCCAACTATTTTCCACGGCCAATGGGTTTCTTTCATTGTTGATGATTGGTATTTATTTAGAGTTGCGATTGCCAAAAACAGCCATGATGAAAGTGGTTGAAATATTATCATGGCGATATGCCTTTGCGGCCCTGTTTGCGGCTCTCTTCTACTTTGTCCTGCCTTTTGATAACCCTTTAGTTAAAATCGTCTTAACCGTCCTAGCATTCGCTCCTATCCCGACCTTCGCGGTCATTAACAGCGTAGCTGCCGGCATCAAGGAAGAAGTCACAGGCTTTATCTCATCGGTCAGCATTCTCCTTAGTCTCGGGATTATGACCCTTGTTATGATTTTAATCACCTAAAAAAAGCGATTCTCACCTTAAGATGAGAATCGCTTTTTTAGACGGCTTCTGTTTTGATTGAAGATAGTACGTTATAGCCTTTTTCTTTTAGAATAGTTCCGATCGTTCCTTCTTCGGCATTAGCCAATTGAACCACAATAGTCGGCTGTTTCTCGTTGCGATATACCACAATTTGAATCACATTGATATTATTCTCAGCAAATGTTTGGGCCAAATCAGCTAAAATTCCCTGATGGTCGTCTTGAACTTCGATGACCAGACGAACGCCATCTTGGTTGTAACCGGTGATTTCTAGAAAAGCATCAAAAATATCGTTGTTAGTAATAATCCCAACGATTTTGCCATCGCCACCACAAACAGGCAAGACGCCAACATTTTTCTGACGCATTTTATAGATGGCGTCTTCAAGTAAGGCACCCGCTTCAATCGTCTCTACTTGTTTAATCATCACATCGGCAACCGTTGTTTTATTTAGTAAGTAAGTTGCTTCATAAACACTTAAACTAGTCGCTTTAGATGGCATGGCTTCCTGAATTGTGCCTTCCGTCAACAATCCAATCATCTTGCCATTTTCAATCACAGGTAAGCGATGGATCTGATGTTCGTTCATCAGTTCTACGGCATCATTGATCTTCGTTTCTTTTGTGACCGTAATTAAATTGGTCGACATGTAATTTTCAACAATCATTTTTTACCCTCCTAAGTATGCTTTCTGCACGTCTTCACTCGCCAATAATTCTTGCCCCGTTCCACTTAGTACGATTTTACCTGTTTCCAAGACATAGCCGCGATTGGCAATTGACAATGCCATATTGGCATTTTGCTCAATTAACAAAACGGTTGTTCCCTGTTTTTGGATATCTTGGATAATATTAAAGATCTCTTTAATAAAGATGGGCGCCAATCCCATTGAGGGCTCGTCTAAGAGGAGTAATTTAGGTTGTGACATTAATGCTCGTCCCATCGCTAGCATCTGTTGTTCGCCTCCTGAGAGGGTCGAGGCGTCTTGCCCTTTTCGTTCGGCTAAAATAGGGAAACGCTCGAATACTTCTTTCATCATCCGTTTGTTTTCTTCCTTATTTTTTCGCAGGAACGCCCCCATTTCCAAATTTTCCAAGACGGTTAGACCTGGAAAAATATGACGTCCTTCTGGCACTTGGGACAGACCAGCAGCCACAATTTTCTGTGGTGGCACTTTTTCAATGGCCGTTCCTTCAAACTCAACAGTTCCAGTCGTTGGGCGAATTAATCCTGAAATAGTTCGCAAAATAGTCGTTTTGCCAGCGCCATTAGCTCCAACTAACGACACTATTTCACCTTGATTCACTTCAAAATCAATTTGTCTGACAGCCTCAATGACGCCGTAATGAACGGAGATATCTTTTACTTTTAACATTATAACTCACCGCCTAAATACGCTTGAATAACTTTTGGATTATTTTTAACTTCATCTGGTGTTCCTTTAGCGATTAATCTGCCGTATTCTAAGACATACAGTCGTTCACACACATCCATCACTAAAGACATGTCATGCTCGATCAGCAAAATGGTAATGCCGAATTCCTGTTGAATTTTTCGAATTAATTTGGTCAACTCAGCTGTTTCCTGCGGATTCATTCCTGCTGCTGGTTCATCAAGAAACAAGACCTTTGGCTCAGTTGCCAAAGCTCGAACGATCTCCAATCGTCGTTGCTCACCGTATGGCAGATTTTTAGCCAAGGTATCAACCTTGTCTTCTAAATCAAAAATAGCTAATAATTCAATGACTTTCTTACGCATTTCGGCTTCTTTCGTATAAAAGGCCGGTAAACGTAGCATACTCGTAAAAAGTCCCACTTTATTTTTACCATTCATGGCAATCAGAACATTATCCATCACCGTTAAGTCTTTAAATAAACGAATATTTTGAAAGGTTCGACTTAGTCCTAAGGCCGCAATCACATAAGGCTTTTTACCATTTAAGACTTCCTCATGGCCATCGACCATTAACTTGACCGTTCCTTCAGAAGGCTCATAAACGCCCGTCAATAAATTAAACAGCGTTGTTTTTCCAGCGCCGTTAGGGCCGATCAAACCGACTAATTCATTTTCAGCCAGTTCAATATTCACATTGGAAACAGCCGCCAAACCACCAAAGTTTTTAGTTAAATTACTTACTTCCAGTAGTGACATGGTCATCGCCCCCATCCTTTTTACTCAATAATTTTTTTACAGAAAATTCCCAGGTCCCAAGTAAACCACCTGGCTTAAAAATCATAATAATAATCAGCAATAATGAATAGATAATCATCCGCAGCTCACCAATATCACGTAGGAAATAATTTAAAATTCCTAATAAAATTGCCGCAACAAAGGTTCCTGTCAGGCTGCCAATCCCACCAAAAACGACGATGATTAGGATATCAACTGATTTCATAAAACCAAAATCTTTTGGGATAATCATTTGGACGTAACTGGCGTGCAGTGAGCCAGCAATACTGGCCGTCATAGCACCAATAATGAAGGCTGTTACTTTGTACTTAGTCGTATTAACACCCATTGATTCAGCAGCAATCTCATCTTCGCGAATGGCCAAGGTCGCTCGACCTGGTCCACTGTGAATATAGTTGGCAATCACCACTGTCGTTATGACCATAAAGACAAAGACCATTTGCCAATCAGCAAAGGCAGGAATCCCAAAGATACCGGCCGCGCCTCCTGTGGCAAACACACCTCCGGCTGACTGATCATTACCGTTAACAATCACAATTCTGATAATCTCCGAAATTCCCAGCGTGGCAATCGCTAAATAATCGCCTTTTAGACGCAAGGTTGGCACGCCTACCATACCAGCGACAGCGCCAGCAATCAACATACCCACTAAGATACTGACAAAAAAACCTAGAAGTCCTGGCAGTTTATTAGCGACCATACCAGTTGCATAGGCACCAATTGCCATAAAACCAGCATGACCTAATGAAAACTGACCTGAAAACCCAATAATCAAGTTCAAACCACTAGCCAAAATTACGTTGATTCCAATTGTAATCAATAAATCTTGAATAACCGGATTGACTAAGCCTACTTGTTGAAAAATAAAGATAATCAAATAAACAGCAACCGCTAGGCCTAGCCAGACAATGTTATATTTTAAATTCTTTTTCATCTGTCATCACCTAAACTTTCTCTTTAACATTTTTACCGAGTAAGCCCGCAGGTTTAATCAATAAAATGACGATGAGGATGCCGTAAACAATCGCATCCTTATACTGTGCCATACCTTCAATCGGCGAGCCGCTAATAAAGGTTTCAATCACCCCAATAGCAAAGCCTCCCAGTGCGGCTCCCGGAATGATACCGATGCCTCCGAAGACAGCTGCGACGAATGCTTTTAATCCTGGTGTAACACCCATCAGTGGATCAATACTATTGTAATATAGCCCGATTAGAACACCCGCTGCTGCTGCAAGGGCTGAGCCAATGGCAAACGTAAAGGAAATCGTGCGATCGACATTGATCCCCATCAATTTGGCTGCATCGGGATCCACACTAACGGCTCGCATGGCTTTTCCCATCTTCGTTCCCTTAACAATGAATTGCAACAAGATCATCAAGACAATTGTCGTTACCAAAATAATGACTTGGATATTGCTGATTTGAAACAGACCTAAATCATAGTTTTTTGGCTTAATGGCCTGTGGAAAAGACCTCACTTCTGGTCCAACAAAATAAACCATGACATTTTGAATCAGAAACGAAACGCCAATTGCTGTTATTAGGGCCGCGATTCTCGTCGATCCCCGCAAAGGTCGGTAAGCCAAAAATTCGATTAAAACTCCAATGATGGCACAAATAATCATTGACAGTAAGAGGGCCGGTAAAAACGGCAGTCCTACTTTTGAAATTAAATAATAGCCAGTGAATGCTCCCAACATGTATATTTCACCATGAGCAAAGTTAATCAATTTAATAATTCCATAGACCATCGTATAGCCTAGGGCGATTAGAGCGTAAATACTCCCTAGTGACAGCCCGTTAATCAGCTGTTGAAAGAATATATCCATAATGCATCCCTTCCATTCTAAAGTTATAAAGAGGGAGAGACAGTCGTCTCACCCTCTCCTTTTTGCCCATCGTCAGACGAGCGATTCATTTAATTTGTGTTCGACTTGTTACCTATTAAGGTTCAACAATATCAGAACTTGTTTCTTTTCCTTCAGTCAAGCCAATGACTACAGCGGCTTTTTCTGGATTATGATCTTTGTCCATTGACATTTTACCTGTCACACCAACAAAGTCTTTTAGTTTAGCTAACTCATCTTTAATTTTTACGCTGTCAGCTTCGCCAGCAGCTTCAATTGCATCTTTCAACATGTAAACAGAATCATAAGCTAAGGCATTAAAGGAGCTTGGTGTTTTGCCTTTGTATTCAGCTTTAAAGTCTTTGACAAACCCTTCCACTTTATCAGTGGCTGGAGCATTTTCAGAGAAATGAGAGGTGTAGTAAACTTCATTCACATTTTCAGCTCCGGCAATTTCCACTAATTTCGGATCAGAAAAACCATCTGCGCCAAGAATTGGTTGGGTAATTCCCATTTCGCGAGCTTGTTTAATAATCAAGCCTGCTTCTGTGTAATAACCTGGAATATAGATAAAATCAAACTCTTTGTCTTTGATTTTAGTTAAGGTCGCTTTAAAGTCCTTGTCTTTTTCAACAAAGTTTTCGTTGGCGACAATTTCGCCTTTAAATGTATCTGTAAAAGCCTTCGTTAAACCTTTACCATAGTCGCTAGAATTATCCCCGATAATCACGGCTTTTTTACCTTCTAAGTTATCTGAAGCATACTTAGCCAAGATACTACCTTGGAACGAATCTTGATAGCAAGTTCTAAAAATGAACTCTTGAACTGTTTCATTAGCCACTGTGATGGCATCGTCAGTGCCTGAAGGCGTAATAGCTGGTACTTGTGCTTTCGTCAAGTTAGGAATAGTCGCTTTGGTTGCGCCAGAAGTAGCTGGTCCGATAATTGCCACGACGCCATCATTTGTCAAACTGGCTGCGACCGATACGGCTTCACCTGTTTCTGACTTATTATCTTTAATGACTAGTTTGATTTTTTTACCTAAAATTCCACCGTCATCGTTAATTTTCTTAACCGCTAGTTCAATCCCTTCTTTTTCTTGAATCCCGTAGGCTGAAACAGCACCTGATAATTCTAAGTTAACGCCAATTTTGATTTCTTTATCATCTTTGCCAGTAGTATTGCCGCCACTTGCTGAGCCACTGCCGCCACCGCCACAAGCTGCCAATAGCAACATAGATGCTGCCATCAAAAATCCAAATTTTTTCTTCATAATAAAACCCCCGTGTATTAGTATCTCTTTTAAAATAAATTTAAGATGTATCTTAATATAAGGGATATTGCATCCAATGTCAAGAATTTTCTGACAATTCAATTTTGTTTATGCTTATCTGCATTTATTTATGACAAGCTTCTTTGTGCAGTTAATCTCAAAAAACACACTTGTGATGGGCGATTTGGGCCAGCTCTTCGTTTGACTCAAGGAAACCCACTGTTACTCTTTCACAAAATGACTAAAAAAGAGAGACTTTCTGTTCATCAAAAACTTGACAAATCAACAGATAGTCCCTCAATCGTTTCATATCACAATCGAAATTAGTTTGCTTGTTGGTAGAAATTTGCAACGGCACCAATTAGGTTGGCATCGTTTTTAAATTCGCAGGTTTTAATGACGGGTTTAAAATCAATAATCTCATGGTCAGCAAACAATTCCAGAACACGGCGATTAACTTCTTCTAACAAACCAGGTTTGGCAGATACGCCACCCCCAATTACAATACACTCTGGATCTAAGGTAAATTGTAAACTAAACACGCCTCTTGCTACATAGTTATAGAAGTTTTCAACTTCTTCTGCGGCAATCTCATCGCCCTCTGTGGCTAAGCGAAAGACATCCTTGCCCGAGAAACTCCCTTTTTCAACATGGTTCCGAAGGCAATAACGGTCAGCCATTTTTACAGCAGTCCCAACGCCACTAAAGGTTTGGTTCCCGTCTAGGTAAATTAACCCAAACTCGCCACCGTATAGATGGGCCCCTTTTTCAACTTTACCATTTTTAATAACCGCACCGCCTACTCCTGTTCCTAACACTAAAAACAAGACATCTTGATACTCACGTGCGGCGCCTCTCCAAACTTCCGCAATCCCTGCTGAATTGGCATCATTTTCAAAAGCCACAGGTAAACCGAAGTAATCTTCCAACTCTGCTTGAATTGGAAAGTGATGGATATAAGGAATCGCACTGATTCCTTCAATGACTCCTTTTTCACTATTGACTGCACCTGGTGCGCTAATAGCTACACCTTCTAGCAGCTCATCAGAAAAACGGTCTTTTACCGCTTTCATTTGCCTTTTAAGTTCCTGCCACGTATTGGGTGTCGGGAATTGATTTTGTTGCTCCAACCCCTCATTTTTCCACAATCCGTGCTTGATTCCTGTGCCACCCCAGTCGAATACTAAAACTGACATATTTTCCCCTCGCTTCATTATAATCTTTCAATTACGAGTATACCTTGTTTAAACTATTTTTTCTAGAATAAGTTGATTTTTTAGCAATTGGCCCTCTTCATAGATTGGCTCAGAATAATGATCGATAAAATAATTATTGACTACTTCTTTAACCGTGAATCCCAAGCTTTGATACAAGCCTAAGGCTGGACCAGAGATATCCCCTGTTTTGATAATAACTCGGACCGGGTTGGTCCCCTGACGAAGGTCTGCTATTCCGTAATTCAACAACTGACGACCGACGCCTTGCCCCTGGCTATCCTCATCAACAGCTAGATTCATTATTTCGTACTGATGGTCCCCTTGCTTTTGAATCGCCATTACCCCTATGACGGTTTCCTTCTCACGAAATAGAAACACCTTTGAAGAAGCAAGATAACGCTCCACTTTCCCCCGTTCAGGATCTGCTAAGAGCAGCAGCTCCCATGGGTATTCGTTAGTGTTTGTGATGACAGTGATGCTCATCTTTTAACCTCCGATCATAAGGGCCATGATATTCCTGATCTGGATTCCGTCGTACTGTAAATTTATAAGGCACATAATCGATCCCTCCACGAACGAAGGGATGACAGCGTAAGATTCTTCCTATCCCCATAACGAAGCCCTTAAAAGCACCATGAGTCCCGACTGCATCGACCATGTATTGAGAACAGGTAGGATGATAACGACAGCGACGAGGTAACCCTGGTGAAATTCGTTTTTGATAAAATCTAACGATGCTAATGATGACTCTTTTCATGGCTCTTCCCCTCGTTTATTATTCTTCTGACAGACTCACTTAACAGCTCTAAACTATTCTCTATTGAAATACTAATCCGTTACAAGCGATTTTAGTGGATATGCCTAGGGATTCAAACAATTCAGACAAAAAGCCATGAACAACTAATTGTCCACGGCCTTATTGCTTATTTAAAGAAATCAGTAATATGGGTCCAAGTCTCTTCTTTGAAGACATCCTTTGGTTTACCATCGCCGATAACGCCATAGCCAATCATCGTACCTGCTACAAATAAGCCGATGATCAATGCCATCACAATGATTATTTTCAATAATTGTTTTAGGACATATTTTGTCGAAGTACCCATCCCTAATCTCCTTGATTCTTTAGACTTTTTCTTTACTTGCTACTTTCGCGACTAAAACGTTACCTTCACTGTCATAACGCTCAATTTTAGCTCCAAGGCTTCTCAATTTCTCATGGAAATTGTAATAGCCACGGTCTAAATATTCTAAATGTGTCACTTTTGTTTGGTCTTCCGCCACTAATCCAACTAAGACAAGGGCCGCTGCGGCACGTAAATCAGTCGCAGCAACTTCTGCGCCATGCAAAGTTGAACGATTGTAAATGTAAGCCACATTATTATCAATTTTGAAATCTGCACCCATTTTAGCCATTTCAACCAAGTGTTGGTAACGGTTCTCAAAGACCGTTTCAGTTACCACACTGGTTCCTTCGGCTACGGTTTGCAACGCACTCATCTGCGCTTGCATGTCCGTTGGAAATCCAGGATGAGGCAACGTTTTAATATCCGTTGATTTTAAGGTTTTAGGTCCGATGACTCGAATCCCATCGCCTTGATCAATTACTTCAACACCCATTTCACGCAATTTTGATACTAAAGGACCATTGTGTTCAATCATCGCTTCTTCAATATAGACATCGCCTTCTGTCATGGCTGCCGCTACCATAAAGGTACCTGCTTCAATCCGATCTTGAACAATGCGATGAGAGACTGCCACTAAACGGTCAACACCCTCAATTTTCATCGTTTCTGTTCCTGCTCCACTGATTTTTGCCCCCATCTTATTCAAGACGTTTGCCAAATCAACAATTTCAGGTTCTCTTGCGACGTTTTCAATGGTCGTAGTGCCTTTTGCACGAACAGCCGCCATCATGATATTTTGTGTGGCGCCAACACTTGGGAAATCCAAGTAAATGCGAGCGCCGACTAGGCCATTCTCAGCATGAGCTTCAATATAACCGTCTTCTTGCTTGATTGTCGCTCCCAACGCTTGAAAACCTTTTAAATGCAAATCAATCGGACGTGAGCCAATGGCACAGCCTCCAGGCATTGCCACCCGAGCGTGATTGTTACGAGCCAAAAGTGGTCCCATCACAACAATTGACGCGCGCATTTGACTAACGTATTCATAAGGTGCCTCGTCCAATAGTGAACGACTTGCATCTATTGTCATCGTGTTGTTATCTTCATCAAAATTAATATCTGTATTTAAATGTTTAATTACTTCTTTCATCATAAAAACATCGGATAAGATCGGGACATTTTCTAACGTCGTCATTCCCTCTTCTGCCAATAGGCTGGCTGCTAAGATAGGCAAGACTGCGTTCTTCGCACCCTCAATTTTAACATTTCCTTTTAGCTGATTGCCGCCTTGAACAATAATATGATCCATCGTGTTCCCCCCAAGATATTTTCAAACAAACTCCGATTAGTATAACATACCTTGCGTATCATTTACAGTACAATCATCATATTTTAATATGACTGACTTATCTTTGTACCATTGTTAACATAAAATTACGCACTAATGTCATGCATTCCAAGAAGAAAGAGCTCGCTGCAAAACCAATTGCAAAGGATATCAGCAAGAATAGCATTCGAATTCGGGTCGTGTTTGTTTGTTTAAAGAAAGACTCTGTACGCAAGGATTGCATCGCCCAAAAAGTTAAATAGACAAATGCAAAATGACTGACTAATCTGACTAACGCATCAATTCCATAAGCTTGCATTACCAGGTCCATCCTTCCTTATTGAAAAGCTCTTTTTTATAAATCTCACTCTTAGAAAATTATCAGAACTTACTGTTCACCTAATTATCTCAGATGACTTATATCAAATAAAGCCGATCAGTATTTTTGAAACTGTTTATAGTTTAGCATAGTTACTGGAAAAAAAAAAGAAAGAGTACCTAAATAATAACCCTAAAGTAGCTAATTTACGCCATTCTTAACACTATACATACATTTAACGAACGAGTTATAAGTAGGATCTCTGATAAAAAAATGACAATACGTCTTTTAAAATAAAGATATATCGGCTCATATACCAAAAAACACCAGATAAGAATGAGCTCATTCATCTGGTGTTTTTTTTATTTACGCGATACGTTAATTCGGTTAATCGCGCGAGATAAAGCAACTTCAGCCCGGCGTAACTGATCAATATCGTGTTCTTTTTTAGCCTCTTCGATAATCTGTTCAGCTCGTTGTTTTGCACGCTCAGCCCTTGAGACATCGATATCACTTGGTTTCTCAGCACTATCAGCAATAATCGTCAGAATATTGTCACGTACTTCCATAATGCCGCCATTAATCGCCACGATATCTTGCTCTTTGCTGTCACGGTCATTTTTAATACGAACTTCATCAATCGATAATGGGACGATGATTGGGGCGTGGTTGGGTAAAATTCCCAACTCACCGTCAATCGTCCGAACCACTACTAATTGAGCTTCAGGATTCTCATAGCTAAGACCATCTGGAGTCACTATCTCTACTTTTAAGTGAGCCATAGTTCTACCTCCATTCCTAATAGCCTAATGTTTTGGCTTTTTCAACTACTTCTTCAATGCTACCAACACTACGGAAGGCTTCTTCTGGTAACTCATCGTACTTACCAGCCAGAATTTCTCTAAAGCCACGAACCGTTTCCTTAACAGGAACATAAGACCCTTTTTGGCCTGTAAATTGTTCTGCCACATGGAAGTTTTGCGATAAGAAGAACTGGATACGACGAGCGCGACCAACTAAGATTTTTTCTTCGTCAGACAACTCATCCATCCCTAAAATCGCAATAATATCTTGTAATTCACGGTAACGTTGTAAGATATGTTGCACTTCTGTTGCGGCTTTGTAATGTTCTTCCCCGACAATTTCAGGTGCTAAGGCACTTGAAGTTGAAGCAAGCGGGTCAACTGCAGGATAAATCCCCATCTCTGTTAAACGACGTTCTAAGTTTGTCGTCGCATCTAAATGGGCGAAAGCAGTGGCTGGTGCCGGATCGGTATAGTCATCGGCTGGCACATAAATCGCTTGAATCGAGGTGATAGACCCTTTTTGCGTAGAGGTAATTCGCTCTTGTAATTGCCCCATTTCTGTAGCAAGCGTTGGTTGGTACCCAACGGCTGAAGGCATCCGACCTAAAAGGGCAGATACTTCTGAGCCCGCTTGGGTGAAACGGAAAATATTATCGATAAACAATAACACGTCTTGACCTTCTACATCACGGAAATATTCCGCAATCGTCAAACCAGTTAGTGCAACACGCATCCGTGCACCTGGTGGCTCGTTCATCTGACCAAAGACCATGGCAGTCTTTTCAATAACACCAGATTCTTTCATCTCGTAATAAAGGTCATTTCCTTCACGAGTTCGCTCACCAACGCCGGTAAATACAGAAATCCCACCATGTTCCTGGGCGATATTATTAATTAGTTCTTGGATTAAAACGGTTTTACCAACACCGGCACCACCGAAGAGTCCGACTTTACCACCTTTTAAGTAAGGAGCAAGTAAATCGATGACTTTAATCCCTGTTTCCAACAGTTCAGAACTTGTTGCTAATTCAGAAAAAGTTGGTGCTTTTTTATGAATACTGCTTTTTTCAACATCATCGGCAAATGGTTTTTCCAAATCTATGGTTTCGCCTAATACGTTAAAGACACGACCTAACGTCTCTTTACCGACAGGGACAGAAATAGACGCACCTGTGTCAAGTACTTCCATTCCTCTTTGTAAGCCATCTGTTGATTCCATGGCGATTGAGCGAATAACCCCATCACCAAGTTCAAGAGCGACCTCTAAGACAACCTTTTGTTTCGAATTTGCTTTGTAGACAATTAACGCATTGTTAATGTCTGGTAAGGATTGATCTAATGGAAACTCCACGTCGACAACGGGACCGATTACTTGAACAATCTTGCCTGAATTCATTCCACATTTCCTCCCGTCACTACTCTAATGCCGCTGCTCCGCCAACGATTTCCGTAATTTCTTGGGTAATCGCCGTTTGGCGGGCACGGTTATATGAAATAGTTAAATCGTCAATAATATTTTTTGCATTATCTGTTGCGCTCTTCATCGCAGTCATCCGTGCGGCATGTTCAGCCGTTTTAGCATCTAAAATTGCGCCATAAATCAGACTTTCTGCATACTGAGGTAATAATTTGTCAAGAATCGCTTCTTCACTTGGCTCAAGAATATACTCAAGCTCATAATCTTTGACCTCACCTGCATCCAAATCAGAAATAGGTAGCATTTTTTCAGCTCGAAACTGTGAAGCCAGTGAGTTAATATGGTGATTGTAACACACATATAACTCATCAAAGACTTCATTTTCATACATTTGAACCGCTGCTTTTACAATCTTACGGACTTCTTCAAAGGTTGGATGATCGCTTAAACCACGAAGTTCATAGGCCATATTCATGCCGCGGCTCTTAAAAAATTCTGCCCCTGCACTGCCAATAGCCATCATGACATACTCTTGATCACTGTCATGGTCTTCCGCTAACATGTTCAACGTTTGTTTGATTACCGAGCTGTTGTAACCACCCGCTAAACCTTTATCCGCTGTAATCACGATATAACCTGTTTTTTTAATAGGTCGCGATACTAACATACTGTGATAGTCATCTGGATCTACATCTTCAAATAAATCGACTTCTGCATCCCCTTCAATGTATTCAAGCTGAGTAGCTGCCAAATGAGTGACAATTTCCCTGACTTTTTCTGAATACTTTTGAAAGTTTCGTGATGAGGCTTCGGACTTATTTAATTTTGAACCAGAAACCATCTGCATAGCACTCGTAATTTGGCTGGTTTTTTTGGTCGAGGTGATTTTTCGTTTAATTTCAATTAATGATTCAGCCACACTCATTCACCATCCTTCTATGCGTCAGCACTCTCCGCTACCTTATTGGTTGCCAGGAACATCCCTTGATATTCGCTGATAGCGGCATCAAGATCAACTGATTCAGGCAGATTTTTCGTTTCACGAATATGAGCAAATAAATCTGGGTAATTATCGTCAATAAAATCAAATAATTCCTTTTCAAAACGTAAAATATCATCTACTGGAATACTGTCTAGGAACCCATGAGTTAAGGCGTATAAGATTGTCACCTGTTTCTCAACGGCAATCGGACTGTGAATGTCTTGTTTTAAGATTTCAACGGTTCGACGGCCACGGTTTAATTTAGCTTGTGTTGCCGCATCTAAGTCAGAACCAAATTGGGTAAAGGCTTCTAACTCACGATAACTGGCCAAATCAAGACGTAATGTCCCCGCTACTTTTTTCATTGCTTTAATTTGAGCAGACCCACCAACCCGCGACACGGATAAACCAGCATCAACGGCCGGGCGTACACCGGAATAAAACAAATCATTTTGCAAATAAATTTGCCCATCAGTGATCGAAATCACGTTTGTTGGGATATAAGCTGAAATATCGCCAGCCTGAGTTTCCACAAATGGTAAAGCAGTCATTGAACCGCCACCTAAATCATCACTTAACTTGGCAGCCCGTTCCAATAAACGTGAGTGCAAGTAGAACACATCTCCGGGGTAAGCTTCCCGACCTGGAGGTCGACGTAAAAGCAAGGACAGTTCACGATAAGCGGCGGCTTGTTTAGATAAATCATCGTAAACAACCAACACGTGCTTACCTTGATACATAAATTCTTCACCGATCGCTGCACCAGCATATGGGGCGATATAGAGAAGTGGTGCTGGCTGTGAAGCACTGGCAGTGACGACAATCGTATAATCCATGGCGCCATAACGTTTTAAGGTTTCTACCTGAGCTCTGACCGTTGATTCCTTTTGGCCAATGGCCACATAAATACAGATCATATCCTGACCTTTTTGATTAATAATCGTATCAATCGCAATGGTTGTTTTCCCTGTTTTACGGTCACCGATAATCAGTTCACGTTGGCCACGACCTACTGGCACTAACGCATCAATGGCTTTTAGGCCTGTCTGCAGGGGTTGATCAACGGACTGACGCTGCATGACACCTGGTGCTGTTGCTTCAATTGGGCGAGTCTTCGTGGTTTTAATATCACCAAGACCATCAACTGGCAGCCCAAGAGCGTTAATCACGCGGCCAATCATGGCTTCACCAACCGGCACTTCCATAATCCGGCCTGTCCGTTTGACTTTATCGCCTTCGCGAATGGTTTCAAAATCTCCTAGAATAATAATCCCAACATCATTTGACTCCAAGTTTTGAGCCATTCCAAATGAGCCATTTGAAAATTCTAATAGTTCACCACTCATGGCATTCTCTAAACCGTAGGCACGGGCAATTCCGTCACCAACATAGGTCACGACACCGACTTCGTCCACGGCTAAAGCATCTGCGTAGTTGGCAATCTGCTGTTTAATGAGCGCACTAATTTCTTTTGCTTTGATGCTCATTGATTTTCACCTCTTTTTTCTCATTTCACTAAAACTACTTCAACAGCTCTTTGTGCATCGCATCTAATTGTTTTCTAACACTATTATCAATTACTTTGTGATTGGCACTGACGATTAAACCGCCTAAAATATCGGGATCGATTTTTTTCTTTAATTTTACTTTTTTATAGTCATAACGTTTGGCAATCTCTTCTTCGATCCGCTTCTCTTGTTCGTCTGTTATTTCAACAGCAGACGTGACTTCAGCAATCAGGATCCCTTTGTTATCATAATAAAAGTGTTCGAATTCATCGATGATCTGAGGAATTTCCGCCATTCGACCATACTCATAAATCACTCGTAAAAATTTAGAAACAGTCTCACCAAAATCTTTATCAAGTTCATGCAAAATATCCACTTTTTCAAAAGGTTCTAAACGGTCGTCACTTAAGATGCGACCTAGTTCAGGCACTTCTTCATAAATTTCTCGTAAGGCTACTAACTCTTCATGGATTTCATCTAAATGATGTTCTTCTTTAGATGTGTCATAAAGAACTTTCCCATAACGACGATCAATCGTTAAGTTCTCAGTCTTCATTTTGCAATCCCAGCCCTTCAATATAAGAATTAATTAATTCAGTATGAGTCTCTTTATTTAATTCTTTCTTCAATATCTTACTGGCTACTTGAATGGATAAATCTGCTACTTCTCGACGGGCAGATTCGATTAGCTGTTCTCTTTCTATCGCGATGTCTTTATGTGCTTTATCACGATAATTTTGTGCTTCACGTCTTCCATCTGCCACGATTGTATCAGCACTGTGTTCGGCATTTTCTTTCGCGCGTTTAATGATAGCAGCAGCTTCCGCTTTTGCTTGATTTAACTCGCTTTCACTTTTCTTAGCAAACTCATCAGCTTCTAGTTTGGCTTGTTCAGCCCCATCAATTTCATTGGCGATTTTGGTTGCTCGGTCCTCGAGCATCTTCGTAATCGGCCCCCACGCAAACTTTTTTATTAGCAGCATCAGGAGTAAAAATGACAAACTTACAAAAAGCATCGTAGTGAACGTAGTAGTTGGAACACTACCTACGACTAAATGGTTGATCATAATCGCTCGCACTTCCTCTCTCACTTATATAGAAAGAAAGCAGAGACGGTTGTCCGAAAGTTCGGCGTCCTGCCTTCGTGTGTGTATTAACCTAAGAATACTAATAATAACGCTACAACAATCCCTAAAATTGGCACAGCTTCAATTAAACCAGCACCGATAAACATCGTACTTCTTAATTCACCAGACATTTCTGGTTGGCGAGCCATACATTCCAATGTTTTAGATATAACTTTTCCGTTACCATAAGCGGCCGCGATTGCTGACCCGAAAACTGCGATAGATGCTGCGATGTAATTCATAATAAATTTCCTCCTAAAAATAACTTTATATTATTTTTTTTTTGTAATTTAGTGTTCTGCTACCACTTTATGTGAGAGATACACCATTGATAATGTGACGAAAATAAACGCTTGGATCGCGCCGATAAAGACTGAGAATCCTATCCAAATCATCTGTAAGGGCAGGGCTGGGATAAAGGTAAAGAACCCCTTGCTGTCTGCAAGACTTGAAATCAACGTCAATAGGACTTCCCCAGCATAAATGTTTCCATAAAGACGGAGGCCTAATGTTAAAACGTTGGTAAATTCTTCCATCAATTTTATTGGCATTAAGAATTTAGCTGGTTCTGCAAAACTGTTGTGGAAATATTGTTTAATGCCGAATTTTTTCATTCCGAAATAATTCGTTAATAGAATCACGATTGCCGCAAGCGTTAAGGTAACTAACGGATCCGCAGTTGGACTCTTCCAATAAACGATTTCTTCTCCCTGTGGGTTATGCATACCAATTTTTGTCACCAAACCTAGAATGTTGGACACAAGAATAAATAGAAATAAGGTAAACGCCAGTAAATGATAATTATTTACTTCTTTACTCGGCAAGTTATCAGACAATATCTTGCGAACAAAATCGATGACCATTTCCAAAAAGTTCTGTTTCCCAGTTGGTTTCAGTTGTAGATTTCGAGAACAGAAATAAACGACGCCGAAAATAAGCGCACATGTCAGCAAAATCATCAAACATACTGTGACATCGACATCTAGTCCTGACCCAAAAACATCTCTAACAATCCAGGATGATTCTTCCATATTACTTCACCTCTTTTCCAAAGAGAAGATTATAAAAATAACAAAGTTAATAGAGAAAAAGTTTGTATAAGTTTTAACTTATCGGACTATTACTTATTGCTATTCAACATTGCTTATGATACCACCATTGTGATTAAAAGACAAAGCTTTTTCATGAAAATTATCATTTTTTCATAAACAAAATGTCAAGGCAATCATTTGTTACTCTTTTTAATCAATCTCCTTAGGTTTTTGCATTTTTTATTCACTTGTTCAATTCACTATTCCCTAACCTTATGTACTCATTTCTCCTCTCGCATAAAAAGTCACCTACGCTTCTATCGTAACAAATATTTAGCGCTTTTAAAAGAAATATGTGAATTTATCTCACTAAAACTTGCTAAACTGACGCTAGTTGATAGAAGGAAAGTAAAATAACTGGTTTTAGTTACTTAATTAGCGTGATATTCACAACTAGTTGACCCAAAGAAACGAACATCCGCTTCTTTAGTTTACCATTAAAACAAGGGACAGGGTAATTTTCGGCTTAAAAATAGAGCCAGGAAATCACCTGACTCTCATTATTTTTATCATTTGTTCCAAAATCAAGTTACCACTCACTACCGGGCAATCAGTCTAATAGTAGTTATCGGTCATATTGACCGATAGTTAAGGACAATTTAGTATCTATTTTTTAATGTCCGATCTATTTCACGGTTAATATCTTTACGTTTTAGATCTTCCCGCTTATCGTATTGTTTTTTCCCTTTTGCAATGCCAATTAGTACTTTGGCAAATCCGTTTTTAATATAAATCTTTAAAGGAATTAAGGTGACGCCGGTATTCTTAGTTTCGCCAATTAAACGGTCGATTTGTTTGCGGTGCATCAATAATTTGCGTGTTCGTAACGGGTCATGATTAAAAAGATTGCCTTGTTCATAGGGACTGATATGGACATTTGATAAGTAGACCTCCCCATTTCGGACACGAGCAAAGCCGTCTTTTAAATTGATACGAGCGGCACGAATCGCTTTGATTTCCGTTCCTTTGAGAACGATTCCTGCTTCGATCGTGTCGATAATGGTAAAGTCATGACGCGCTTTTCGATTTTGAGCAATTAACTGCCCCTCTCCTTTTGGCATTATGCCACCTCCTGATTAAAGGCTTAGTAACCTTATAAGTTGATTCCCTGAAACCGCCTTATTAAGGGGCTCACAAGACTCATTTTAACATATAGAAAACCACGTTTCATTCTCTATATGTTAATCACTGTCCAAATTAGCTACTTAGCTTTCTTTTTTTTACCTTTTTTCTTTTTTGCAACTTCCTTATAAAAAGGCTTTTTACCTGTTGCTTTTTTCTTGCCATCTTTTTGTTTTGATCGATAATCCTGTGATTTGCCAGGTCCATTACCATTTCGTTGTTTACGGCGATCAGTCTCCGTTTTAGGCTGACGACGACCTCGTTGTTGTTGTTTTGGTACAATAATTTTCTCCTGATCAGAGGTATCTTCTGTTGACACTAACTCAAAATCAATTTCACGGGTGGTCGGATCTGCTTTGGTCACCTTGATAACTACTTTTTGACCAATCCGATAAGTTACACCTGTCCGCTCGCCAACTAAAGCTAAATGGCTTTCCACGTAATGGAAATAATCGTCCAGTTTATTAATATGAATTAACCCTTCAACAGTATTGGCCAATTCAATAAACATGCCGAATTTCGTGATCGAGCCAATCACACCTGGAAACTCTTCACCAACCTTATCCTGCATGAACTCGGCTTTTTTCAAGCTATCCGTGTCTCGCTCTGCTTCAACAGCCCGGCGCTCCATCTGTGAGCTGTGAACAGCAATATCTGGTAAGTGCTCCTGCCACTTCTCCTTTGTTTCTTCCGTCACTGGCTGACTGGTGTAAGCCTTAATCAAACGATGGACAATCAAATCTGGGTAGCGGCGAATTGGTGACGTAAAATGAGTGTAATCATCAGCTGCAAGACCATAATGACCAACAGGATCTTCACTGTAGCGAGCCTGTTGCATACTGCGTAGCAACATCTTGTTAATCACCGGTTCTTCTGGTCGCCCCTTAACTTGTTCCAACACCCGTTGCAAGTCCTTAGGTGTAATATCTTCTTTAGTTCCTTTAATAAGAATACCAAAACTCGTGGCAAATTCAAAGAATCGTTGCATTTTATCTTCTTTTGGCTGTTCATGAATTCGGTAAATAAAAGGTAATTTGGCTTGTTGATAATGTCTGGCAATCGTTTCATTGGCGATTAACATAAAGGACTCAATCAAACGCTCACCGACGCCACGACTTCTCAGGACGATTTCTTCTGGATGACCCACTTCATCAACAATAATGCTGGCTTCACGATCCTCAAAGGAAATAGCACCACGCTCTAAACGCATCGTTTCTAAGATGTGATGTAAGTCGCCCATGTCTCTGAACATCGGAATTAGTTCCTGATAACGAGCCATGGTATCAGGATTCTCATCTTCTAAAATGTCATTAACTGAGCTGTAAGTCATTCGTTCAGTCGTTTGAATCACACTTTCGAAGATATCATACTTAACGACATGACCAGAGTCATCAATTTCCATCTCACAACTCATAGCTAAACGAGGGACATGGGGGTTCAATGAACAAATCCCATTTGATAGGCGATGAGGAATCATCGGTATCACTCGATCGGTTAAATAGACACTGGTTGCTCGCTCATATGCCTCAATATCCATCGGGCTGCCTTCGGTCACATAATGAGAAACATCTGCAATATGAACCCCTAAAAAATAATGGCCATTTGGCAACTTTTTGACTGTCACGGCATCATCCAAATCTTTAGCATCGGCGCCATCGATTGTGACGATCACTTGATTACGCAAATCACGGCGCCCTTTTATCTCCTCTTCTGTAATGTCATCTGGAATTCGATCCGCATGAGCCAAGACATCATCAGGAAATTTAGTCGGAATGCCATGTTGTAGCACAATCGACATAATATCCATTCCTGGGTCATTTTTATGGCCTACCGATTGTTTAATCAACCCTTCCAGTGAATTTGGGTAATCAGGCTCAGGATAATGAGTCACTTCCACCACACAGATCATCCCATCAACAGGCTGAATCCCTTCTGCCGCAATAAATATTTTATAGTTGCTTAGCTTTTTATCTTGTGGGACGACAAATCCATAAAGATCACTTTCCTGACGCTCTTCTTCATCGTATGCCACAAATTCACCAACGACCTGAGTCATTGAGCGTTCGATGATCTCCACTACTTTTCCTTCGGCTGTTTTCCCTTCCAAATGGTCGGCAGGGTAAATGATACTAATTTTGACTGTATCGCCGTTCAAAGCAAAGTTCGTGTTCTCTTTAGCCACGTAAATATCAGCCTCTTCAGGATCAATCGTCACAAACCCAAATCCCCGCTCATTAGCTCGAAAAGTTCCTTCTATTAAAATGTCTTTTAAAGGTAATTTTATCTTACCTTTATTAGTGAAAGTAACACTCTTGTCTCTTTCCATACTGGCAATGGTTTGAACAAGTAATTTAAAATCCTCACCTTTACTTAGACCAAGACCTTCGCCTATTTGTTCCATGGAAAAACTCTTTTTTGCGCTACTTTCCATAAAACTTATTATTTTATCTTTAATCGTTTCTTTCATTAGTTCTCCTTTTTTCTGAGGTTGTTACCTCTCGATCATTTCTATTTTATCATGTGACTAAGACCACGCTAATGTTTCAACGTAAGCCGATACATCTACTTGCAATTGCTGACGAGCGGGCCCTACGGTGATGACATGACCACTTTCCGGGTACCACTTTAGTTCTGTCTTAGAGTTAACCAAGGCTTTTTCCATAATGTAAACATCTTGTGGATTAATCATCTGATCTTTTCCAGCTTGCACTAATAAGGTTGGTTGTCTCACACTTGCCAATTGGTCAAAAACCGTCGTCGTTAATTCTTTAATGTCACTTAATTGTTTTTTTAATCCTGTATTTATGTCAATTAGTCGCTGAGTTATTTCCAGCTCACTAGCGCCTGCTTGTTTCATTAGTTTTTTTGCAAAAAATTGAAAAGATGGCACAATATTGGTTTGAGAGTCGGGAACAATCGGCGAACACATAGGGCCGCCACCAATAATCAAATCTGGGTAACGCTCCAATGCGCTCATGGCAAAAATCCCACCCAGAGACAGGCCAAATACAGCTAGTTGTGAGCACCCTTGTTCTTGCATAAATAAGACACTTTTCTCCAGATCCTCTAGCCATAAATCAGGGCTTGCGGCTAAGATATCTTCTGGGCGAGCGGTACCGTGTCCTGAAAATAAGGGCAGTAACACCGAATACCCTTGATTATTTAATGAGCGTCCTAATGAACGAACATCATTCGGACTTCCCGTATAGGCGTGAAACAGAATAATTCCTCGTGAATCACCTTTAAAAAATGTTGTTTCTGGCATTACCTCATTCATTTTCACTACTCAATTCCCTCCAGATTAATCCATCATGTTAATTTGTTTAATTGACTCCCATACTTATACCTAAAAAAGCCTCCTGCTTTGATTACAGGAGGCTTTTATCTCTTACTTAGATGATAAAAAGGCTAAAATTAAGGCAACAGCGCCCCAGCTAACGCCTAATATGGCGGTCAACTTTTGCATGACTGCTTCAAAACCACGAGCTTTCTGTTTACCAAATAATTGGTCAGCTCCACCTGTAAATGCACTAGCAGCACTATTTTGCTTGCTTGGTTGCATCATTACAGCAATTATAATCAAAAATGAAATAACAATCATCAGACCTAAGAAAAAATTATACACGGGTGACTCCTCCTTGCTCTTTACTAATTGACATCTTCATAAGTTTATCATAAACACAGTTGAAATACTAGTTTTTCTAATGATTTTGTCCACTCTATTTCTGAACGTATGGCACCAAGAAGGATAGATTCTCCAGTAAGTCACAACGGAGGCATAGGACATCTTTCGCTACCTTGGGCCCCACACTCATCCTAAATAAACCTCGATTTAAATCCTTCCAGACCTTATCCCAATAACTTTATACCCATTATATAATGATATGACTATTAATACTACTGAAAAGCTCTTAACTATCCGCTCCCATCTGCCCCCTATGGACTAATTAAATGACCTCTCTTTTATCACAAAGGCCTCAAAAGCTAGATAAACTTTTTCAGCTAGTACGAGATTTTTTAATGTTTTAGTCCAAAAATAATCTTCCAATTCATCGCTTCCCACAGAGACTGTCAATGCCGAATCCTCAAAAATCTTTGTCAAAGTCTCAGGAATATAAAGTGTCGATGGTCGCTGATGATTGGGATGATTAAAGTAAGATTGCACACTGGCTAACTGTTGATTAACAGATAAAACACCTGGAACTGTCCACCAGTTTGTCGCTGACACAATCCCATTTCTGATATGAGACACTTGAAAGAGACAAAATTGAGACACTTGCTTAATTCCCAAATAATCACAATTGGGTTCTAAAACAATCGGCGCCGGCTGACGATTATGTTGTTTTTCCAGCAAACTGATTAATAGTTGGACTTCTTGGGCTCGTTCAAAAGACTGCTGGCGACTTTGACGTTCCCGTTCTTCAACGAGTAGCCGAATCATTTCCTCCAAAGGTAACTGAAGAAACTCCCTGATATTAGTTTGCTGAAAGCTATATAGAGCTGGATCAACTTCCCGGTAACAACCTCCTAAACACATCCCCAAATCAACATAAAGACAAGGGCGCCCCTTATTGTGCTGACATTTTGACAAGGGGTATTCACGTTCCAAGAAATTATAAAGCAATTGGGCCAATTGCTTAGAGCTATACGGTCCAAAAAATTCGCCCGTCTCAGTAATGGTTTCAGTCAGCAAGAGCTGTGGATTTCGTTCAGCGGTTATTTCAATATATGTGTATTGTCGCTCTTCTTTCAGTGCCCGATTGTAATAGGGTTTAAACTGTGCAATGAGCAACGCTTCCAAGGCTAAGGCTTCTTCATCAGAACCCAAATGGATGACCTCTAGAAAGGTCATTTCGTGCATCAATCGTTGCGTTTTTTCATGGTCAAGTTTATTGAAATAGCTACTGACGCGCCTCTTTAAATTAACTGCCTTGCCAATATAGATAATTTCCTGACGTTTATTGCGCATAATATAACAGCCTGGAGTAGTCGGTAAGCCCAATGCTTGCTCTTTTAATGACATAAGACAGCTCCTTTCGTAAAACATCTTCACCCTTAATTTAACACTTTTTAAGACGACAACGCAACTTTTGGACTAGTTGGATATACAAAAAGACCGTTTCACTTGTTCTGTGAAATGGTCTTTTTCTTTTATAAAAATGCAGCTTTCACTAAATTTTCTTTGGACTGATTTATTTTTTCTTCATTAACTAAGACAATTGGTCCTGTGCATCCCATACCACTTTCTGCATAGATTCCCTCTTTCCAAAGGCTCTTTACCGCATTATCCAGCTCCATCACATCAATTCCGTTGATTTCAGCTGTCACCACTTCTTTCTCTGGGGTGGGAATAGCCTGGGACTCTCCCGATGGTTTAGGGTAAAGAGATTGGCAGATATCCGTTAATTTCGCCTTTTTAGCCAAAGTGTACTCCCGTCTGCTAACATCACCCAACTTGCCTCGGGCTAATTGATAGCCATAAACCAAGGCATTGGCAATAACCGCCGCACCGCTTGCCCTAGAGATTATCAAAATAGTCTGTTGATAATCTTGCCCTATCCCCGGACCATAACCGTAACCTGTTGCTTCATAGTTACCGCCCGTATTAAATGCTGAAAACATCTTCATTAAAAGGTTGCCGGTTAAGCTGTCACAGACCATCACATCTACACTCCCATACAGTAAATCATTTCCCCGCATTACCACGCCACCATCACTCCGTTGGCTTTCAGCAAAATGAATCGGGTAACCATTATTCGCCAAGGTCTTTAAGGCCCGTTCGACAGTATGAGCACCGTCCACGTTTAGAATTCCTAGCGTTGGTTGTTCAATTCCTGATGCTTTGGCTGCAATGATCCCGTTAATTGCATTTAATAACATGGCTTCACTGCGATGAGAACTTGCTGTGCCCGTCGTCGTGGAGATAAACATCTCTTTACCTAAAGCAGGTGTCACTACTCGGCCAACTGTTGACACACCGATTGGGAAGGTATAGTGCAAGGTCACACAGGCTTGAATATAGCCAGTAGCCAAAAGCTCTTCCATCTTGGCAGCATTATCTGCTTCACAGGTCGTCGTAACTACTTCGACACCCTTCCAATTAACATCAGTTCCAATTACCACAATATCGAAAAGTTGATGAGCTTGAGCGAGTTTGATGGCTTGATGCATGTTATCAAGGCCGTGTTCACTGCCGTCAATTGTTAGACCAATCTTTAATTTAGGACCTAGGTTACTTGTTTCCAATGCATCCGCCATCTCATTAAAGACATCTTTTATCGTTCCTTCTAGTCGATTCGACATCACCAGCCTCCTATTCTTCAGCCCAGTTAGCTGCAAATTCTCGCAGTGCATTTGCCACCGCGGACTTAACTTCCACCTTTAAATCAGCGGTCTCAGAATGACTCAACTCTCCACTATTACGTTCAATAATAATCGACATACCGTCAAACAGATTAGTCATTCGCCCAAGGAATAAGGACCCTTTCCCGACAATCATAGCTCTGTTTTTATCCCCTGTCATTAAATCATCTACAGCAAACCCAAGATAAGGGACGCCACTTGGGATATGCCCCTGTGTTGGTGCCCAGCCTGGCAAAGCTTTTTCGGCTACAAAATCCGATATCTGACTTCGTTCTAATTCATTGCGAATCACACCTATGGCAGCAATCATCTTCAAGTTGGCCACAGGTACATCGCCTGCTCCTGCCGGTTTCGTAATGTCTGGGTTTTGCATTTCCAAGGAATAGGCATCGATATCATTGACTGTATAGCCAGCTATATCCAGTGGTTCTGCTACAAGAGCAGTCGTGACTGCCTGCGGACTGGAACCGCTGGATACTTTATGTCGACCGATTAAATCAGACCGTAAAATCGGATGCTCACCATCATTTTCACTAATCAAGGCGGCAAAGCCACCAAGTACATCTTCCAGAATTGGCAATCCTTTTTCTACGTGAGACTTGCCATTCATACCTAATTTAGCTGTCGCTCCTCCAGCAACGATAACAACATGCCTAAATGTTTGCGAGCGAACCAATGAAGCCGCGCTGATTAAAGCGTGAGTCGGTGCAGCACAAAAACCACGAATATCAGAACCAGTAGCGTTCACACACCCCGCTAGTTCGGCAATTGATTTAGCAAAATTGCCTCCTCCTCGCTGATTCATATCACCACAAGCCTCTTCGCTACATTCAATCACATAATCAACCTCTTCTGGATCAATCCCTTCCTGCCTTAAAAGATGACGTAAGGACATGACACCGCTTGCCTTTACCACGAGATTTTCTAACATGACGTGAGCGTTTAAATTCACATCAATTTCATGAGCTTGTTGAACACAGCCGACGAGTTCATCATTGTCATATAGCCCTTCAGCGTGATGGTCTGCTACTTGAGACTCAATCCAATCACCGCTTTGGCCTTCTTTGATTTTTTCTAGATCCGCCTTGAATAAGGGATGGTCTCTAAGAGCCTCTTTTACTGATTTCGCATAACTATCTTCTAGATGAACTAATTCAAAGACATCACACATCTGTATAATCCCATAAAATTCATTTTGAGGCATGATCTCCCCTAGTTTACTATAGCGCTTACCTTTAATTGTTTGCTCGAACCAGGGTTGCGGCAAGTCCTTTAACTCCCCATAACTTAGATTGCCAATATACGTTTGATTCGGTGCATAGTGCACCACCTCTTCATAAGAACGTAAGTGATTCCTGAGTTTTTTTAAATAGTCGCTATCAGGATTAACAATTCGTTCCGTTGTTTGGGTGGTACCATTTTTAACGACCATGTCAGGCGTGTGTATCAACACATAACTGGCCGCTCTTAATGTTGCATAATCCATTATTAGCCTCCTTCCATAACAGTCTCTATATTATAAGTCGAACCGCTCGTTCCGCTGAATTAATTAACAGGACCTAACTAATTAATACGTTGAGAATTCCTTGCGAATACCTGAGACTTCTTCAACAATTTCATCTACCTCTAACACCATTTCCATCATACCGATTTGTTCGTCGTAGACAGTGCTATCGACAAACCCTTTAAATTCAGGTTCAAAAATGTGATAAACAGCTAGACCTAGCTGAACATTTGTCAATGGCCCCGCATACGTCGGGTCACCGTTTGTAACGGTTTCAGCAGCCAAACCAGCTGCTTCATATTCAGCACCACCTAAAAGCACAAAGACATTCTCTGCCCCATACTTCTCAACGGCTTCTTTTACTCTTTTTTGGTTTTCCAAGTCCATGGCCCCTGCGGCCGTTCACACAAAACACTCAGTGGAAGAGAAAACCACTTCTGCTGTTGTGCCTTTTAAACATTCTTCAATAGCTAACCCGGGAATCCCATCGCGGTCTCCCAAAACAATAATTTTTTTATGATCTAATGACATTAACATTACCTCCACTTAACTATATTTTTTAATCATTTCTTCCAAACTCTCTTTTGATATTTCTTCTTTCCCTAGTTCTGCAACTTTTTCACCTTGTTGATAAATAGAAATTACGGGCAACCCCATAATCTTATGTTTGATGCAAAAACGGCGCACACCTTTTTGTGAGGTATTAAATTTAGTGAATTTTAATTTATCCCCATAAGTCTCGGCCAACGCTGTAATCGTCGGCATCAACGCCAAACAACTTTCGCAGGTCTCTCCCCACCAATCAATTAGAACAGGTTGCTCACAGTTGGTAATTTCCTCATCAAAATTGTCTAATGTTAATTCAATCATTCTGTCACCTCATTTCTCTTTATTTTTTCGCTTCGATGTAACGCTGCACAGCAAAGGCTGCTGTAGCCCCATCACCTGTTGCGGTTACCACTTGTCGCAAAAGCTTGGGCCGGATATCTCCTGCCGCAAATATCCCAGGAACATTGGTTGCCATCGCTTCGGTTGTTTCGATATAACCCCACTCGTTCAAGTCAAGCTCTCTTTGATAAAGGGCCGTACTTGGCTGATAACCGATAAAGACAAAGACACCAAAGGTCCCATCCTCTTCATCTGCCTTAATCACCAGACGCTCTTCCGTCTCGGTATTCCGAATAATCATCGATTCAACCAAACCATCTCCAATGATTTCTTCCACAACCGAATGGTAAATCACCTCAATTTTGCCAGTCTTCTCAGCTTGTTCAATTGCAATGGCATCTGCTGTCAAGTACCCTAAATTTTGAATAATTGTCACTTTTCTGGCAAAACTCGTTAGAAAAGTTGCTTCCTCCACGGCAGAATTCCCGCCACCAATGACATAAACTTCCAACTCTTCAAAAAATGCACCATCACAAGTTGCACAATAGGAGACACCTTTCCCTTGTAGCTCAGCCTCTCCTGGACAGCCAATTTTCCGAGGAACAGCACCATTAGCTGCTATAATCGCTGTACTTTGATACACGGACCCGTCTTTGCACGTCAAGACTTTACCGCTATCAGATACCTCAATCCCTACCACTTCTTTGCCGACTTCAATTGTCGCCCCATATTTTTGGGCCTGCTCGATCATCCGAGCGATTAATTCTGACCCCGATGGTTCGCCTGCCTTTCCCAGGATGGAGCCTGGGAAGTTGGCAATTTCGTGTGTCGACATAATTTGCCCGCCTAACTTCTCACGTTCCAAAACCAAGGTCTTCAATCTGGCTCTAGAATTGTAGAGAGCGGCTGTTAGCCCAGCGGGTCCGCCACCAATAATAATCACATCATAGACAACTGTCATTTTTTCACCTTCCTTATTGTTGGTTATTTTGTGTCTCTGCTAAGACACGACTATCTTCTAATCGCTTAGTCACCCGTAAATCATCTAAATGTTCTAAAAAAATTTTAGAATACTTTCTCGTTGTATGCATCATATCGCGAAACTCACCAAGGGTCATGGTCCCATTCACCTTGAGAAAGGATTTAACTTGAGAAACAGCTGATTGATAGACAGCTAAATGAATCACCGTATTCTGATTCAAATAATACACGCTCTCCCCGATCAACGTGTCTAAAACTCCTTGAGCTTCTGGATCATTTCCCAACAAATCAGGTAAACTTGGAGGTGTCAGACCAGCCTCCAAGAGGGTATTCTCGATCCTTTTTTTTATTGCCTGTTGGTGCTCCGAAAAGGCAACTGAAAAATTAGCTAGTCTAAGAGTGGAATTGGTTTGTTTTATCACCTTTTGTGTCATTAATGAAGCCAAAATAGCCTCTATCTCTCGTTGGCGCAAATCCCCCAATCGAGAGCGAACTTCTTCTATGGACATCCCAGATTTTAATGGAAACTTTTGATGATAAGCTTCCAACAACTCATAGATCTCTAAACTAATTTCTTTCAGTCGAGAACTGCCAATAAAGGTCTGATTGATTGGCATAACCTTCTTCTCAGCGCATAGTTCAACCAATGTCTGGTTAACTTTAGCCAGGTTGACATTCAAATAATCTGCCATCCCTTTGGCCGTCATGAATCCCCTTTGCTTGTTTAGATAGTCCAACAGCACCGCTGAGAAATCACCTGACTCTTTGACTGCTAAACTATCTAAAATCACTTGGTTGTAACGTCGATGTTTTTCCGCATTAGCTTCAAGAACAATCCCACCAGCAATTGTCACTATCGGGGAATAAGAGCGCAGAATTAAACGGTCTCCTTGTTTAACTGCCACTTGCTCTTCTAAACGTAATTGAACATATCCCTCACTTCCTGGTCGTACTTCCTCAAGACCTAATGGGACTACACGACCTAAGACTTCATTCGTTCCTAGATGAACATGAACTCGTTCCCAAAGACCTATAGGCCGATCGGCAGTAGAAAGAACTGATAAATTAACATCAATCATCCAGGTTGGTTCAACATTTCCTCTAAGGGTTATGACATCTCCTCGCTTAATTTCTGATAAGCTAATTTTTGTCAAATTAAGAGCCGTTCGTTGTCCAGGATACGCTTGCATTTGTGTGGTCTCATGAACTTGAATACGACGGATTTTAGTTTTTTTATTGCTAGGATAGACCATCACCTCATCGCCAACAGTTAAAGCACCATCGATTAACGTCCCCGTCACAATCGTTCCGTGGCCTTTAATGGAAAATACTCGATCAACATTCAGGCGAGGTTCGCTTTCGTTTAGTATCGGTTTAATACAGGCGACTTTCCGCTGAATTTCCGCTTTAAGCTCCTCTAATCCCAAACCTGATAATGCATCTGTTTCAATAATCGACGCTTCAGCCAAAGAAGTCCCATCTAAATTTTCACGAATATCATCTAACACTAATTGACGTAATTCCGAATCTACCGTCCTCAACTTAGTCAGCACGATAATAAATGCTTTAAGCCCTAAGAGAGTTAAAATATCCAGATGCTCCCGGGTTTGAGGCATAATCCCTTCATTAACGTCAATCACTAATAAAACTAGGTTGATACCCACTACTCCAGCCAACATGTTTTTAACAAAACGTTCATGTCCCGGAACATCCACAATCCCAATTCGCTCACCATTAGGTAAATCGAGGTAGGCAAATCCAAGATTTATTGACAATCCGCGCTGCTGCTCCTCATGGGTCGTATCCGTCTCGATGCCTGTCAGCGATTTAATTAAAGTGGTTTTGCCATGATCAATGTGACCAGCCGTTCCAATCACAATATTTTTGGTTGACATGATGGTACACTCCTAACATTCCTTGATCCTTATTTCTATGCCACTAAACTGGCAAGAATAACGGTCTTCCCTTTATTAAATCAGTTGGAAAGCCGACCGTTTGGCTTTAGTTTAATCGTCACTCATTCTCTCACTGCTTATTCAAAAACAGTTTGTCCATCAACCTCCGTCTCTAAAGCTGATAGAGCTTTGTCCACAATCCCTCTTCGCAATTTTTTCTCATCTTCGGGACTTAAACTTGGATTCCCTAAAGGATGAGGAATAGCGATGGCAGGTACGATTCGGTTTGCACCAACTGTCAAAGATATCGGCACAACTGTGCAGATATGGACAACAGGCAAACCTGTTTTTTCAATTTCTTTTACCATGGTTGCTCCGCAACGAGTACAGGTTCCTCAGGTGGAGGTAAGTATCACTGCTTGAACACCATCCGAAATTAACTTTTGAGCAAACTCGGCAGCAAAACTCTTGGCATTCGCAACAGATGTGCCGTTACCAGTGGTCGTATAAAATTTGTTATGTAACGCTCCAATTCGGCCTTCTTTTTCCAAGTCCCGCATGACATCTACCGGTAACACCCGATCAGCATCCTGATTAGCATACATGGGATCATAACCACCATGAGCGGTCTCATAAGTCGCCTCCGTTAAATCCATCACGCCTGTAATATCGTATTCACCATATTTCGAGGCACTAGATGATTCGATATGATCTGGATTGCCTTTTGGAACAATCCCACCTGAAGTGACGAGGGCTACTTTAGCTTGGGCCATATCCGAAATAGCTTTTCCAGGTTCCACATTATCAAATTCCGGCATTGGAAACTCTGTCTGAAATGCTTCATTGTTTAATTTTTTAATCAGCATCTCAACCGCCCGAGCAGCGCCTCGTTGATCTGCTTCAAAATTTGTTCGATGACGGACCACATATTGATCCACTAGTGGATCCACGTCTTCACCTGCTAACAGTTTTTTTACTAAGCCAGCCATTAAAGGGACCGCTTGACGCATGGCGGCAGCTGATTTCCCAACTGCTACGATATAAGCGTCTTTTTTATACAGATCAACCCCTGGGTTTTCTTCATACATCCCAGTGACAACAGGGATGTTCAATTGCTGTGTGACCGCTTGAGCAACGGCTCCGCATGCCACGCCATAACGACCGGCATTAAAAGCGGGTCCAGCAATTACCAAATCCGGTTTAAAGGACTGAATCATCTCAAGGATTTGCGCTTCAGCTGCAGCCATGTTTTCACCAAAATAACTATCCCCACAAACCACCGTTCCGACAATTTCAATCGCCTCGCCAAACACACCTGCAAAGGCGATGCCAGGACCGACAATTTCCGCTTTTTTAAAGGGTTCGGTACCAGCAAACTCTTCCCCACCAATCCCAGCATAGAACTGGTTGATGTAATGCACTACTCTATACTTAGCCATGTTTACCTCCTTATATCTCATTTTTTTTGAATCTTAATTTAACTAACAAAAGAGACTCCTTCTATCACTAATTTCCTTTAGCAGACATTTTATTGAAGCCAAGCTCGTTAGTAGCGCCTGTTATCGCTTGGATTTCCACTTCAATACTGCCATCTTTTCGGAGACTACCATCAAATCCACCAGCAATCACGTCCACATAGTCCCTTTGACCAATTAAACGCACCATTGGTGGTAGAACAATTGTTTCATTCGCATTGCCACCGGTTACCACTGCAGTGGCCAATTTGTCCGCATCAGCCAAGGATTGACTGGCTCCGTCACGGCCGGCATACTCATCGGTTACAATCACCGTTTTAATTCCTTTTTGTTCGATTTTCTTACAATTCATAATCAAATCCGTATCTGGATTCCCAAAACCTTCTTGTGTGATGATTACACCGTCCAGCCCCATATAATCAGCCAATTTTGCCGTCCAATCACTCGAGCGTTCTTTGTCTGCTAAATAAACGGTTTCGTTGGTAATAATCACCCCAACAAAATTAACCTCTGTCCCATGCTTGTCATATAATTCTTCTATGACAGGATTATTTAAGTGATGATAGGTTGTATTTTTGTCGCATGCCGACACGCAATTCCCACTAATAATTGCACCATCCATAATTTCTGTTGGGTACAAAATCGTTGGCACCAAATGCTTGGCATCAGCCCCATAAACGTAGGTATCATGAAGCAAGCCTTGGGTTTGTAGCATGTAAACATAACCGATTTTAGGTAAATCTGGATATTGAGCTACTTGTTCAAACAGCGGCAGGGTTTCATACTCAAACAGTTCATCCGGTTCAACCTCTTGACCTAACTTTCCTAAATACTCTGCCACTTTTAAACCAGCAAAGCGAGCTGCTTCCTCGTAACTATGAGGTTCTAGCTCTGGAGCTGGTTCTAACACTAAACAAATATTGATGATCTTTGAAAAAGGGGTTTTGTCCGCTCCAGGACCGCTCATATCAATAATGCCCTCTTGAAACCCGACAATCTTGCCGACAGTTGTCACACCACACCCCTTTAATACATGAGTTCGACCAGAACCAACGATGTTGACCTTATTCACTACCCCTGGAAACATACCGCCACCACCAGAGACCTTACAGCGAGGCTCAATCACATCTTTAACAGGCGTAATTCGAGTCTTTTCACCAGGTCTGGCAATTTCAATTTCACAAGATTTAATACGGTCATCACCTAATACTAGTACCTTGATTTCTGCTTCATTAAGGTAAAGTATTCCTGCTGCTACTTTTGCTGTATCAGCACTTACAACATCCTTAATATTAATCTTTCCTAACTCAAGTTTCATCTCTTCACCTCAATTCTATTTTTTACAAACCTTCAGTACAGTTGAGCTACCTTTTCCGTCACCTCCTTGACCTTCGCCATCAAAATTTGAGTGCTACCGATTCAGTTTAATGAATAAGCATTCGCTCAAATGTACTTTCCATCAAATAATAATCCACATAAGCAAAATCCTTTAACACAGATGCCGTCCAGTTAGGTCGTTGCTTATTTTTGATAAACGAGTTGTAAACGTCTATAGCTTGTTCAATATAGCCCAAACTACTTAAGTCAATAGTCCCATCTTCACCCTTGTCTAGAACAATTGACTTGTAATAGGTTTCATTAGGTTTAATACTTCCACTTAAGGGATGGGTCAGCAAAATCATTTGCTGATCAATGATATAGGTTTTGACAGTTTGTAAGACTTCACCATAATCGCCTGTCAATGCTTCCACCGGAAATTTAACGTGGGCTTGAATCAGCATCGGATTATTCGTTACAAGTAACATAGCATTTCCTCCATGGAAAATAGGACTATTTCCTCGTTAACTTTTATCCTTTCATAAGAAGACTTATGAAGACGAATAAAAGGCTGAGTAAGATAGCCCTTGATTTGATCATATAACCAAATAGAAGATACAATAGACATGGAGCGCAACCGCTCACAAGCTAATTTTTGTCAGAGTTGAAATCCAATCCGTTTGACTGTTACGCCCATAATGAACACCCTTTCATAATCAAATTAAGTATATCACAAAGAAAAATAATAGATAGGAAAATTAGGTCTATCACTAATTTTTATCTTATTATCAGCTGTCTCTATTTGAAAGCATACTAACCCTTTCAATGATAAATTAATTGTTATTTTACAGTTGCTCTCAATCAAAGGACGTCACACTGTCACCCTACATACAGAAGAACTTAATTCTTTTTCCAAAAGTATTTGAATTCTCATTAATTGTTTCTTTTAAAAGATAATGGAACTTTTCCGTCATGAAAAATACTGTATTTAGCCAGATTAAAGTTTCATCCAATGTCCCCAAGACTCTATAAATACAATATTGTTTATAAATGCTACCGAAATAGAGGTCATTCGTTTCTATCTAAGCTTTTCTTAGAAAATACCGTCAAAAAAACCAAGCTAGCGTGACGCTAACTCGGTTCCTCCCTTCCATCAGGGAACTTGATCAACTGCTTTTCCTTACGGTAATGAAGAACGTTTAATAGAATGATTTTAGCAATAACATAGGTTGGTAATGCTAAAATCATCCCTGGTAAACCAGCTAGTTTACCCGCTACCAATAATGCTAGAATAATCGTTAAAGGATGCATGTTGAGACTCTTTCCCATGACAAACGGGTACACTAAGTACGATTCACCAAGTTGAATCAAGATGATACTGATGGCTAAAATAACAGCTTTTTGTGGTGCCATGCTAAAGGCAATAATGAAGGCGGGCGTCACTCCAATCCAAGGCCCGACATAAGGAATTACATCCATCATTCCTGCAATACAAGCTAATAAAAAAGCGTAAGGAATCCCCAACAATTTAAAGGTGATATACGCCCCAACTGCCACATACAAACAAACCAGTGCCTGACCACTAATATAAGCAGATAAGGCCGTGTTGACTCGTTCTAGAAGTCCATCTACTGGCTGACGATAAGCTTTTGGCACAAATAACCTAACAGCCTTCGGAAACCGCTGTCCATCTTTAAACATATAAAACAAGATAATCGGCACTGTAATAATCAGCAAAACAGAACGGGAAAGAACACTAATGACCGTGCCAAGGCTTGTTGTAATACCGTTAACAGCTATGTTTAGCAATTGATTGGACGAAAGGGATAACTCGCTCCAATAACGTTGCACATCAACATTGACATAATCCAATTGATTTATCCAGTCTGATACATTTCCTTGCTGGCGACTAATAAACCTAGGCATCGACTTACTTAATGCCGCGAACTGGCTGACTAGATTAGGAAAAACCGTGCCAATTAATAGCCCAAAACCAATGGCAATAGTCACGAATAAGAGCGCAATCGCATAGCCTCGCTTCTTCGTCAGTTTCTCAAATAAGGCAACCACTGGACTTAACACATAGTATAAAAAACCAGCAATCATGATCGGGGTAAATAAGGTGGTTATAAATACCCCGATTGGTCTAAAAATAAAACTGATTGTCGTACATAACAAGATTAACAGCGCCATACCAATCAGGTGAAACAAGACATCCAGAAATTTTGATGGTCGCCATGTTTTCATAACGTCCTCCTTATCCAATCCAACCAGCGATAATACTGGTCACTAGCACAGACGTAATAGTGACTGTTGAAAAGCCCGCAATAATCATTTTCGGTAAAATCTGACCTTCAATCGCCGCGATTTCCGCCTCATTTTCACCTACACTCTTAGCTGCTTCTTGACTTAAAATCATTGTTCCTGGAAAGCCATAAAGTGATGTGAGTCCAACAGCAATTGACATCGGCAAACTATAACCCAGTATTTTACCGGCAATCACTGAGAACAGGACGCTACCACTAACGCCGACTAAGAAGGATAAACTAATTGGTACAATTAGATCAAATAAATCTTGAGGTTGAATCGTTGCCAAGGGACCAAAAATGATGATGAGTATTCCCAGCATCATCAAGCCGTACGCATCAATTCCTGTTAAAATATTTGGTTTGACAATGCCTAATGCTCTTAAGGTTACGCCCAACAGTAAGGCCACAATAAAGGTATTCAGAATACCATTAGTAATGTTGCTAATAAATGTCGAAATTAAGACCACTACCCCAACAACAAAAAGTGTTCCAGCTGTCGTTTGAAACATAGCAGGCAACTTGCCTGTTTCTACTTCGTGATCAGCTTTTTTCTCAACTGCTTTTAGGGTACCTGCGCGATACTCAGCTTGTAGACGTTTCGCTTCTTTTCGTAAAATAAGGGAAGTAAAGGGAAAGCCTATCAATCCTTGCAAAGCAGAAATCAAGACCGGTAAAACTGCTACGGAAACGAGTCCGGCTGCTAATGCTGCCTCCTGTACAATGATAATTGAAATGGTCCCACCACTGACAGCCCCAATGGCCGCAATCGCATAGTTCATACTTTCAAACAATGGGCCAACCAATAACAATGCGGCTGTTATTCCGAGAATCGCAGCAACACCAATCACCACTGTTTTCCATTGTTGCTTTAATTCATCTATGCTGATCATCGTCCCAATATGAACAATGATAAATCCGACAACTGTCGTTCCTAAAGGTAACAATGAGGAACTGGTTAAAATATCTTCTGGTAAAATACTTGTTTTAAAACCAATTAAAAAAATTAATGATGCCACTAACAACGAGGAAATTAAAGACTTGGTTTTTTTTGAAACAAAGTCACTAATTGTCCATACCAACATAATTATCGTAAACGCCAACACTGGATTCATCTAAATCACTCCCAAATTTTATTAGCCTAAAGGTAAGTAAGTAAAACCCAACCCATGAACTTCTGACACATTGTAAGCAATCACAAAGGACTTATTATCGATTTCATCAATTACCTTTAAAATCGCTGGGTATTCCTGATTGCTTAGAATAATCATCAACATATTTTTTTCACGTCCAGTATAACCACCTTCTACTGAAAAGACCGTGATACCACGATTAATTTCTGCGAACAAAGCAGCTTTGATCTCGTCCACGTGATGCTCACTCATAATCATGACGGCTTTGCGACGTTTCATCCCGGTTTCAATATAGCTCATGACAATCGATGTAATCACCAATGAAAATATCGCTAAAAGGAACTCTTCAAATCCAAAGACCACAATATTGAATAACACAATAACTGAATCGGTCGCTAATAAACCAATGGACGTACTCAAGCCGAAGTATTTCTTGAAAATCAATGGAGGAATGGTAGTTCCGCCACTTGAAGCCCCAATTTTGTATAAAATCGCCACACCTGTCGCAAAAATCGCACTACCAAAAATAACAGACAACAGGCGATCGCTAGTTACCATGATCTCAGGGACAATCGCCAAGGAAATCGGCAACATAATACTACCTATGACCGTATGAACGAAATGATTTTTTCCTAAAAAGAGATAGGTAATAATCAACATAAGACCATTTAAGATCAACACGACTAAGGCCCGGTTAATCCCGAAAAACTGTTCGGCCAAAATACCAATACCACTAACACCACCTGCCGCTATATGGTGAGGACCTAAGAACATATTAATACTGATACCAATTAACGCAATTGCGAATGCCACGATGGGCACTTGTTTTAGTAGACTTTTCATTTGTCACCACCTCTTTTCTTGCCTCTTCTAATGAGTGTTTTTAACCAACTGAACAGCCAATTCAACTGCTTTCACTAGCTCTTTAATCGGAATATACTCATGTAAAGTGTGGATTTCTTCGTATCCAATCGATAGATTTAACGCTTTTTTGCCTTTGGCATTAAAGACATTAGCATCACTACCGCCTCCACTGACTTCATAACTTGCCGCTCTGCCTATTGATTCAATCGCTGTTGCCGCCAATTGTACCACTGAATCTTCTTCAACAAATCGATAGCCAATCGATTTAATATCTGTCGAGTAATTCACCTTTCCTCCTAATTGACGGGCACTGTCTTCAAAGGCTGACACCATCGCCATCATTTGATCCTCACAGACTTTGCGAGAAATTGAACGGGCTTCTGCAGTAACAATCACATTATCCGCCACAATATTAGTGGCTGTTCCACCATTAATCGTCCCGATATTGGCAGTTGTCTCTTCATCCAGGCGTCCTAATGTCATTTTGGCGATAGCTTGGGCTGCAATTTCGATTGCGGACACCCCTTTTTCCGGCTCCAGACCAGCATGAGCCGTTTCACCTACTATTTCAACTTCAAGTCCCATTAAGGTGGGGCTGGCCATAGTAATACTGCCTACAGGGCCGCCATTGTCCAAAACAAACCCATAGTCAGACTGTAACTGACTGACATCGAAGGCACTAACTCCGACTAACCCAATTTCCTCACCAGGTGTTAGTACAAATTCGATTAAACCATGTGGGATGTTTTCTTCCTGAATCACCTTAATCAACTCTAGCATAACGGCTATCCCCGCTTTATCATCAGCTGCCAGAATAGTTGTCCCATCTGAATAAATAACGCCATCTCGAATTTCTGGTTTGATACCCACTCCTGGTGTTACCGTATCGACATGAGCGGAGAAAAAAATCGGTGCCACTTCTAATTCACCAGGTAACTGACATAATAGATTATTAGCCCCTAATCCTGTTTTTCCCATTGTGTCATCCTCAATCACCGTTAATCCTAATTCTTCAAATTGTTCTTTTAAAAAAGCTTGAAATTTCCCTTCATTTTTTGCTTCTGAATCAATTTTTACTAGCTCAATAAACGTCTCCACAATTCTTTCCATTTTTTCTACATCCTCCCTATATCAAAACTATTGTCCGCTTGTTCACATGATGCTCTTGTCGAAAACAAACCAACAATGTTATACTACCTAATCATTTGGCAAACAACCCGTTCACTTTAAACATAAATTGAACAACCAATAAAAAATAATAAAAATTACGTCTCATAGATCAAACGGAATTGTCTAAAAAAGTATTCTAATCTAACGCCTATTAGCGAATGATTCTAAAGAGTTTTATTTCCAGATAATGTCTCTTTACCTTATAATACTTTTTACACATTATGACAAATAAATAAAAATAAAGCTAGTATTATACCTCAAAAAATAATATTTTTTTAGTTATTTATTTTCTATTGTTTATCTAAACATAAACTTACTGTTATATGAACGTCGCTATAAATCAAATACAAATAAGTAAAATAATAACTACACAAATAAATCCAATTAACGTTATTAAACCATCGTTATTAATTGTGAACACATTTTAATTAATCGCTTGATAAAAGTCCAAAGGTTTTAAACACAAAAATCGAGAATTAGTTAAATAACCAATTCTCGATTCCTTTACAATAATTTACCTGGGTTCAGACGATTATCGGGATCAAAGACTTGCTTAACTTGTTGTAAGTACTTCAGATAAACGGGATTTCCTTCCCTCAAAAAGTACGTTTTCTTCAACAAACCAATGCCGTGTTCCGCTGAAGGTAAGCCCTTTTGTTTGGCAATATAGCTATACAACTCCCTGAGCATATCAGACAAACGAATTTCCCATTCTTGGATGGTTAAGGTTTGCCGCAAAATACACGCATGGATATTGCCGTCTCCAGCATGACCAAAACAAATTGTCGGCAAATTATAGCGCTGACCTAATGACTTCATATAGACAATCGTCTCAGTAATCTTATTAACAGGCACCACAACGTCCAAGGGTTCTTGCTGGCTGGTCTCTTCAATAGCTGCCACAATAGCCCCTCTTAACTGCCAGACTTCCCCAGATAATTCAGAAGTCAGAACTAAGCTGTCGATACTGCCATTCTCTTCGGCCAGTTGAATAGCAGTCTCAAAACGTCTCACCAAATCTCCCTTCTCTTGTCCGTCTACTGTTAATAATAAGTAGGCAGTACCTGTACTCAAGGGTAAAGTTAATTTCAGTTTCTTTTCACTAGGAAGAATGCCGTCTTTTTCAAAAAATTCCAAAGCCGTTGGGTCAACATGACTGGCTAAGATCGCCAATACGGTGGCGGAAATTTCCTCTAAGTGATTAAAACTAATTAGGACTGATTGAGTGAGTGTCGGTGGTACAATGACTTTTAATTGAATTTCCGTTGTAATTCCTAACGTCCCTTCTGATCCGATAAATAAGTCCTTTAAATCATAACCTGAACTATTTTTTTCGGTGACACTTCCTACAGGCAATACTTCGCCACTCAACAAGACTATTTCCAAAGATCGGATATAGTCACGCGTCACACCGTATTTAACAGCTCGCATGCCTCCAGCATTTGTGGCAACAGTCCCACCAATTGTAGCGGCTTTCGAACCAGGATCTGGCGGATAAAAATACCCTCTCTCGGCCACATAGGCTTGAATATTTTCTAAGGTTGCTCCTGGTTGAACTTTTAAGGTCAAGGTATCCTGATCAAATTCCAAAATTTGATTCATCTGAGAAAAATCCAGAATCAACTCAGAACGAACCGGCAATGTCGCACCGGTTAGACCCGTTCCAGCGCCTCTGGCAATGATACTTAAGTCTGCTAATTGAGCATATACCACTAATTCAACGACTTCTTCTCTAGTTAATGGAAAGACTAACCCGTATGCCTCACCACGCCTTCCAGTTACCGAGTCTTCCAAATAGACTTCTGGAATTTTTTCAGGTCCGATCACCCGTTGACTCCCACAAATTTCTATCAGTCGTTTCATGTTCTTCTCTTCCTTTCCACTTCTAAAAAGGCTTTCCATCAACAATCCTAGGACCATCAATAGAAAGCTCATCCACTTTCAAATTTTATCTCTTCAAGGCCCTTTTGGCAAAAAAATCGCCAATCCATTGAATCAACTGAACAATAATAACTAACAAGATAATAACTACCACTAAAACGCCGGTTTCATAGCGATAATAACCATACTGAATGGCTAAATCCCCTATTCCACCAGCCCCGATTGTGCCGACCATTGCAGAATAGCCAATCAAACTAATAATCGTTAACACCACGCCTCTAATTAAACTGGGCAGACTTTCTGGTAATATGACTTCTCTAAATATCAGTGACTTACTGGCTCCTGTTGCAATGGCTGCTTCCAATACACCATGATCCACTTCGGCAAAAGCGCCTTCTGCAATTCTAGCAAAAAATGGAATAGCCGCAATTGTTAGGGAAACAGTTCCACCAGCTGGTGTATAAGGATCACCGACGACTAAAGTCGCTAACGGAATCAACACCACCATCAGTATCAGAAACGGTAATGACCGAACAGCATTGACGATAAAACTCATAATCGAATAAAAAATACCTTGTTTCATAAAAAGAGGATGACTTGTATAGTAAAGTAAGAGCCCTAGGGAACCGCCGATTACTAGTGCAATCAAGGTTGCCAGTACCACCATTTGGGTTGTTTGCCACAAAGCTTTAGGTAATTCTTGCTGAATAATCTGCCATGTCTCAGTCATCAAATTCCCCCCTTTCCAAGGAGTGTTAACGTGTCAACTTGATTAGTAATCATCTCGATGGCTCGTTTTATTTCTGCTGGCTCACCATCTACATGAATGATTAACCGACCGATGGCCTTCCCTTGAATATATTCTATTTTACCGTGGGTGATACTTAACAGGACTGGAATCTGTCGTGAGACATTCGCAATTAAGGGTTCTAATGCGTGGTCATCTAAGTAAGTCAGTTCCAACAAGACGCCTGTTGCAAATTTCTGTTCCAGTTCCACGGGAACCACTAAATTCATATGACGCCCCACCAATTTTTGAGTGAAGGCATGTTGTGGTTTGCCAAAGATTTCAAAAGTCTCATTTTCCTCGACAATCTCGCCATTTTCCATGACTGCCACACGATGAAAGAGTCGTTTCGCCACCTCCATCTGATGGGTGATAAAAACAATTGTCAGCTTCAAATCGCGATTGATCTTTTCCAGTAAATTGATGATTTCTTCGGTTGTTTCAACATCCAAAGCGCTAGTGGCCTCATCACATAATAAGATATCTGGGTTGTTAGCCAACGCTCTAGCTATCCCCACACGCTGTTTTTGACCGCCAGACAAATTTGCTGGATAATCGCCAACCTTGTCGCTTAAATCAACTAAATCAAGAAGTTCAGTGACACGATCCTGACGGTTATTTTTAGGATAGTTAGCGGCTTTTAACGCGAAAAGAATGTTATCACCAATGGTTCTATTACTAATAAGATTAAAATGCTGGAAAATCATGCCTATTTTTTTTCGGATATTCCCCAGTGATTGCCCCTTCGCATGAGTAATGTCCTGACCATCAATTAGCACGTGTCCACTTGTGGGAACTTGCAGCAAATTCATCGTCCGCACAACTGTACTTTTCCCCGCACCACTCAGCCCCACAATACCAAAGATTTCCCCTTCTTCAATTTTCAGTGAAACATGGTTTACTGCTGTAATTTGCCGTCTTTTTTGATTGAATTGAACGGAAACATTTTTTAACTCAATTTTAGTCATCATTTCACTCCTCTTGCGATTACTTCCACGATTCAGGTTGATCGAAGTCTTTAAATTCAGATTTGGCAATGGACGCTTTGAAATCTTCGCTTGTCAACACCTCTTCAAAGGCTTTACCTAAATCAGAGTCTTTGTCTTCAGTCCTAACGGCTACAATGTTTTTATATTTTTCTTGCAATTTTTCCAAAGCTAATGCATCCGACGGTTTTAATTCAGCTGCCCAAGAGAAGTTTCCAGGTATTAAAGCAATATCCACATTATCAAGAGAACGAGCTAGTTGAGCTGCGTCTAATGGTTTAAATTCTAACTGATGATCATTTTTATCAATATCATTGACTGTTGCTTTGGTTTCGTCAATGTCTGCCTTAATCGTAATCAAGTCATTGGCCTGGAGTAGCTGTAAAGTTCTAGCTAGGTTAGAAGCATCATTGGCAATTGATACTTTCCCACCATCTGGTAAATCACTTAATGACGTTAATTCCTTCGAATATATTCCCATACCTAAAGTCGGCACTTGACCAACTGCCGTTAAGTCTAAATCGTTATCTCCAGCAAACTTTTCCAAATAAGCTGTATGTTGAAATAAGTTGGCATCGATTTGTTTAGACGCCAGTGCTTTATTCGGTTGAACGTAATCGTTAAATAATTTAGTTGTGACGGTAAATCCTTTTTCTTTCATTAAAGGCCCAATAACATCTGTGACCATGTCTCCATAAGGGCCAGGTGCAACACCAACAACGATTTCCTTTGCTTCATCTGATGTCTTTGACTTAGTTCCCTCTTCTTTTTTACAAGCCGTCAATCCTACCGCCAAAATGCCTACTACAGTAACTAATGTCAGTTTTTTCCAATTTTTCATGATTTATTCCTCCAATTTTTTGTATAAAAATAGCCTTCGCCCATAGTGAATTCACTATAAGGACGAAAGCGTGTCTTAAACGATTCGTGATACCACCTTAATTTGTTAAACTCTCACAAGTTCAACCTCAAACAGTCCATGACTGCTTCGCGTTAACGGGCGCGCCGTAATTAGTTCACAGTTTGCTTACTAATTATGCTCAAAGTCCATCAGTCAGACTACCTTGGCTTTATCTCTTTTCAGCTACCGAGACTCTCTTTAAAACCATCATGTCTAACGTCTTCTTATCAGTGCATTTCATTATTAATCAAATTCTCATTAAATACTAATATATATAATAAAAGAGAGAAAGTCAAGAATTTTCAGAAAATCAAACTAATGGCCAATGTCTATTTAATTTTTTTAACACTCTAGCGAATGATATGGTCATTATTAATAAATTAATCAACTAAGTAAGTGCTTGTGATTGCTTTTGTTTGATACCCCTTATATAATCGAATTAATAGGAAGTGATTGTGATGTTAATTAAGAAAAAAGAGTTTCGGAAACTTATTCGTTCAATGAAGCATCTCGAACACCATTGGGCACAATATAAGAAACGTTTTCCCAATCAGACTTGGGGATTCAGGTACCGAATTAACATTGAATCCTACAGTTACCGTGACAAAAAAAACCTATTCCGCTCAATTGTTGACATACCGTTCACAAATCGAGTGTACCTCTCAAAGAAAAAACACCAACAATTAAAACAATATGTCAAAATAAGCCGACTTTTACGAACAAGCCTAAAAAAGAATAAACCACAAAAGCAGCATCAAGATAAAACATACCAAACACGACCTTAATAAGGCTAGCAATCATTTTTTCAGTAAAGCTACCAAGACTCCCGGGCTGTAAGAGCTTTCTCACAACACGGACATGAAAAAGAACCAGGGTCAACCCTCTTGGGGTCTCACTGGTTTCTATTTTTATTTCTTTTTAATCTCTCGCTTAAAACTAAAATTAGGCAGAACCTGCTCACCAACAGTTATGTTGGTACTTGAAAACTCCTTAAAACCATTTTTTAAATAAAATTGACGATTCGGTTCCGTATTGGTCACTAAAGTCAACAATCCCCCTTCGTTCTCTTCAATATAAGGAATGATACATTCATTGATGATTTTACTACCTAATTGTTTTCCTTGTTGTTGACTGTCGACTGCCAAGGAATCCAAATACCAAGAAGATTCATCCAACAATTGACAAGATTTACCCATCTCTTCATTAACTTTTAAAAAGGTCAGTAAATTCGCTAGACCTAGAAACTTGAGTAAACGCCAACCACCTGAAACAGCGTAGTCAATAAAACCAATTCCTGAGGTATTTTTCTTTTTCAACAATGCGACTGATACCACTTTGCCATCTAATTCGCCAATAAAACAAAGGTGTTTTCTATAATGGACCTTCGTATTCACCTTGTATAATTCAGCCACAAAGGGATAATTGTCACCTTCTTTCGAACTAAATAAGGTCATTAAGGGATAGTCCCTAAAGGATTCTGAAAACAACTTAACCATATTTGGTAGGTCTCTTTTATCCGCCAAATGAAATTTCATCGACATGCCTCCACTCTTTTTACTCGCTATTCTCTAGCCCTTATGTTTGATTTTACCATAAAAACACTTCGTTATTTGACTAACAAACATTCTTTTCTATTCTAAGCTAACCGTGGGATCATTTAACAAAGAGGCTTTCCTAGAAGTTTAGAATCCTTCTCTTTCACCTAACAGTTAATCCAATACCGCCTGGTTAAGTTTCCTTCGTGGGGATCCCATCGCTTATCTTCCATTATTCCCTGATTATTTAAGATAACAGTCGCAGATGCAATATTATCATCCTGGCAAGTGAGTAACAGATTGCTTAATCCTTGATTCTTAGCTTCCAAAAGTGCCAACTTCAGCATCTCAGATCCATACCCCTTGCTTCGTTGGCTAGGTCGAACAGAATAACCGATATGCCCCCCGTAATTAAGTAAATAATCGTTTAGTGTTAATCGCAAGTTTAACATCCCAACCACGATTTCCTCTTGATTAACTGCCACATATTGAATACCAGGGACCCAGCCGTCGCGAATAGACTCCCAATGCTTGTTCCTTTCGATTTGATCGAGCCAGTCCTCAACTTTTGGAATAAAGGCAAGTTGCGACGTACCTTCAATGCCGTTCGGACTAATAGGGAACTCTTTTTTAAACGAGATAATCGTTTTTTTGTGACTGATCGTCGGTTCAACTAATCTAATCCCCAACATAATCCCCTCATTTCTTCTAAATTTCCTTGATAAATCAATGTTTTCTAAAAAAACGACACTTTACAAACTATAGTTAATAAAACCCTTATTCATATACGCGAACAGAGCCTTGCCTTCAAGAATTGCCTGTATCAAATTAGCCTTATCTTCTACTAATACACCTTTCTTTTCAAAATAAGAGACTGCTTGTGGAAGATAACTAACAAAGTCCCTTGATAGTGGCAAGTCAACCTTCTCACCATCCACCCCTAAGCGAATACACAGATAATCAGGATTACTATCAAAAGGACTTAACCGTTGTCTCTTATGGCAAACTAAGTCAATCTGCTCAATTTCATTGTATAGAACTTGTTTTCCATCCAGCTGTTTTCCAAAAAGCACTTCAATGACTATCAGCAATTTCTTGGTAGGTGCATCAGAATAACTATAGATTTTTAAACCTGGCGTATCCATAGCCCAATAAGCCTTTACCCCAACCGGAAAACTATCACTATCCCTAAAATAAAAATGACACCAAACAACCACCAAGGTTCATAGCCAAAATCGGTTAAAAACAAACTTAGAAACAACCAAAGTAGCACTATCCAAACTATTTTCTTGCTGCTTAGCGGTTTCCCAACTATAAAGGGTTTCCAAAAAAAAGACTCCCTCTAATTAATTCATCCAAAGACAGATTATACAACTCACTTAATTGGATTAAGTTATCACTACTCGAAACGTTAACCCCCTGTTCCCACTTAGATATCGATTGATGGGTGACAAATAATTTTTCGGCTAATTGTTCCTGAGTACAATGATGTTTGGTTCGATACGTTTTTAACAGTTCACTAATTTTCATCTGGCTGATCTCCTTCCAACTGATACCTAAGATATACCACAACATTCAGAAAAAGACTTGCACTTATTAGGTGCAGAACTGACCACACTAGTCGAATTAAAGGTTGATTCTTATTGTCTCAGTAATATTGTGATAGCCATCTCCATACTCTCATGTTACCATTAAATAAATAATATGCCTTAAGAAAAGGAGTTCATATGATAGCTAACCAATCGCAACGAGCCCAACAATTTATTGATTTGCATCATCAATCGCTATTCGTTTTACCCAATATTTGGAATGGTGGCAGTGCTAAAGTGTTTGAAAAAAACGGCTTTCCAGCTCTGGCCACGACCAGTGCCGGCATTGCCTATGCTCTAGGTTATGATGATGGGGAAGAGTTACCCTTCGACAGTTTGCTCTGGGTTGTGAAGCAAATAACCTCGCGAATTGAACTACCATTATCAGTGGACTTTGAAAGAGGGTATAACGAATCCCCAAAAGAAGTCAAAGATAACGCTAGGCAGTTACTTCAAGCCGGCGCAGTTGGCTTGAATATAGAGGACGGTTTAGCCAATAGAACAATTGATCCTCCTCACCTCATTAAAGAAAAACTGCAAGCAATCCACTCACTAAAAAGTGAATTAAACATTAATTTTGTGATCAATGCCCGAACTGATATTTATTGGCATAACCTCGAAGATGATCAAAAAAAGCTTAAAATAGCTATCGAACGAGGCAATCAATTCGCCGAATGGGGAGCGGATTGCGTATTTATTCCAGGACAGTTGTCTTACGATACGATTGCAACATTAGTAAAAGAAATTCCCCTTCCGCTCAATGTCATCTTGTCTGATACCAGCGATGACTATCAGCGTTTGAATGAGATAGGTGTCAAACGTTTGAGCACTGGTTCATCAATAGCAAGGCAGGTCTTAACCAATCTAATAAAATTGGCAAATAAAACACAATCCAATCAATTCGACTCTCTTCTACATCATAATTTGTCCTACAAGGAGGCTAATGATTATTTTTTGTAATCTCTTTTCTTTAGCTGACACTCAATAGACTCCGAAAAAATACCTGTCTTTTTTCGGAATAACACAGCTTCTAACTTGTCAGATATTCGTTCAATCTCTTGCATACTTCCCAATCAAAGGGCGTTAACACGCCCTGTTTATAGAGCTTGCTGATTGACTCGAAGGAATAATACATCACATCCACTACTTCGTCTTCTTGCAATATCAAGAGGTTGAGGTTCACATTAGCATGGATGATAAAAACATCTATCAGTAAGTTTAAATTATCGTACCGGATTGTCGCCTCAATTTCCATGGCTTCGTCAATCCAGTAACCAATCTCCTCATGAATTTCACGTTTGGCTGCCTCATGGCTTGATTCATCAGTTTCAACAGCACCTCCTGGTAATTCCCACATCAATCCCATTTGTTTGGTTTGATGTCTTTTAGTCAGCAAATACTCCCCTTCTTTATTAATAAAGGCCACACTGGCTGCCAGTTGATACTCATCCTGAGCTAACTTATCGCCTCTCGTAAAATATCTGCCTGTTTTTTCTTTGGACTTCGTATAAATATCGAGCATATTCCCTCCAATTTTCTAACTACGCTGAGGTCTTCATTTAGACATCTATTCTTATAAAGCTAATACACTAACTATATTACCTTGGGCTTTGACAAAATGTTCCACATCTTCCAATGATAAAAAGATTGTGGCTGTGTTGTCATTGGGGTGAAAACCAATGGCAGAGGCCTCTTTCAAGGTTTTATCGATGTAGACTTTTACATTGTTATCGCTGTCATTAACAACGCCAAAAGGAGTGACAGCCCCTTTTTTCAAACCAAGGTACTTAAACAATCGATCTTCCGATGCAAAAGACAATTGGGAAGAATCAATTGTCTTTCGTATCTCTTTTAAATTAACTTGCTTATCTCCAGGTAAGGACAAAAGAAAATGATTTTTACCACGAGCATCTCGAATAAAGAGATTTTTTGCGATAACTTCGCCTTCATTTAAGTGAATATCTGCCATGTCTTCAAGGGTGTAAACGGCTTGGTGTGTTTCCTCACGATAAGTAATTCCCATTTCATTCAATTTGGCTAAAATACTTGCTTTATTGGTCATTATTGCCTCCTTCTAAGCTTTATTATTTAATAAACCTCCCATTAAACGTTTAGTTTAAATACAACTATTAATGCCTCAATACTTTGGTAAAATTCTCATATTAATTAATTATGTTTTTCTAAAGGTGACGCAATCTTCCCCCTAGCTACAATTAATTACAATACGTTACTCGCTCTCTAGAAAGTCAGATCCGTTAATCGACTAATTACTTTTTCTACAATATCGTCCACAGCGGCTAGAGCTCCGATGCCTACATCTCCACAAGCCAGTTTTTGAGAAACTGGTTTGATTTCTTCGTAACCATAGCTAATTAATTTCTTTAGATTTTCTTGAACAACCAATTGCTGATACATCTTGGTATTCATTGCTGGCGCAATCAACTTTGGAACATCTGGTGGCACAGCTAGGCAAACCGTCGACAACATCTCATCCCCAATGCCGTGAGCTAATTTTCCTATGATATTTGCTGTTGCTGGCGCTATTAAAACCAGATCACAACTTTGAGCTAAATCAATGTGATTGATTTTCCCCGCAATAGGTTCTGCCATGACATCAAGGTGGACCGGTTGTTCGGATTGAATTTGCATGGTTAACGGTGTGATAAAGTGAGTACTGCTTTCCGTCATCACCACGTGAACTTCAATCCCACGCTTCTTTAAACCACTAGCAATACTAGCCGCTTTAAAGGCTGCTATGCTACCAGTAACACCTAATAAAACACATTTCATTTGTCCACTTCCTTTCATTAGTCAAATTACTCTTTTCACAATACCAACTAAGTGAGAGTCTTTGATTTATTCATTTTACCACTTTCCACTTCAAATTAGTATTGAAAGATACTTCATTTATCTAACGCCTGCTTTTGGAACTATAGCTATTCCATCTGGCAAGGTTAACGATGGCCCCTATCAATTGCTGCGGAGTTTATGTTAAAATAAAGCCACTAAAGAACTAGAGGTGAACCTTATGAAATATTCAATCATTCAACAAATAAAAGTCTTGACTGATCAGCAGCGATTGCTCATTCGTCAACTAGCTAAGGAACAACAAGAAAAGAACCACTTACAATTTAAACTGGATCCTAATGTTATTGAAGCCACTCAGGAAGGGAACATTTCACACTTCTTATTGATGGACGGTAACCAACTACAAGCCTATATGCTAACAAATTTTTACAATACAACTGAACTTGAAGTTACAATGATTGCTGTGACTCCCAATCAATTTAAGGAATTCCTTCAATTAGCCATCACTGAAGCTCAGGCTCACCAGCTAATACACTTGCTTTTAGCTATTGACCCGATGGATCATTCAACAGTAGTACTAGCTAAGGATAGTGGCTTGACTTTTGATGCTGCTGAATATCGTTTAGTCTTCAATGGAAAAATACCAATTTCCAAGCAGTTAGAACTTAACATGAGGCCAGCTGTCCATGCTGACAAACAACTGATTGACGAAATGGATACGGAAGCATTTGGAGAACATGGTAATCTATCGCTCAGTGATTTACTGCTTTTCCAACTTGCAGAAGTCAACGGGCAAGTTATCGGTAAAGTAAGGTTGGAAGAAACCCGAGATACTGTTGGTATTTTTGCTTTTGTCGTGATTCCTAGCCAGCGTGGCAAAGGATACGGCACCGAAATTCTTACTCGTGTCATTCAAGAGAAGCAGCAAGCACGTATCGATTATATCTACTTAGAAGTCTCTCTAGATAATCCATCGGCTTTGAAATTATACGAAGCGTGCGGATTCGAAAAAGAAGCTACCTTTGATTATTATCAACTTCAAATATAAGAGTTTAAGCTAAGAGAAACGCTACTACTTAACTAGTGAGCGTTTCTTTTATTTCCTACATGCTCTGGTCAACTGCTAGCTAGACTTCGGGCGCTGTTCCCTATTTCTGCTATTTTTTCCGCTTAGATTCTTTAATAATTTTTAATGCTCGCTTTCGTGTTTTGATATTAGGACTTTTTAAACGGCGATAGGCACTTGAGATGTCTGTTTTTTCCATATTTTCACTCCTTGTTTATTATTTTTAAATTCTTACCAACTAGCCTTTCGAACTCCTGGTAGGTACCCCTGATGAACTAATTCACGAAAATTAATCCGTGATAAACCAAATTTACTCATATAACCTCGAGGGCGACCATCAATTCTATCCCGTTCTCTTAAACGATTTGGGTGTGAGTCTTTAGGTAATTTCGCTAGTGCTTGATAGTCCCCACTTTCTTTTAACTTTTGGCGCAAGCTAGCATATTGAGCTACCATTGCCCTTTGGCGTTGGTCTCTTGCTAATTTTGATTTTTTTGCCAACTTAATCCCTCCTTTAATATGTAAAACGTAATAATTACGTTTTACAAAAGATAATATATCATCTTTTTTTATTTTTAGCAAGAGGGAAACAAAAAAGAATAGTACCTTACCAAAACTCTTTACCTAAAATACCTGTAAAATTCACTTCTAAGCTTGCTTCTGTTGTGTCATCAAAGGTTGCTGGTTACGCCACATGCCTTATTAAGAAAGGTTAATGAGAGCCATCTGATAAACAAGTACGGTATAAATAATAGTAAGTATACTTTAATCAGTCTGCTAAAAACTTACTTTCCAACATAAAGATACATTCGTGACCTAAATCAATTAATAATAAATTCATTTTTCCCGATTTCTCCCCTGTCAGATTTTATAAGATTCGTTGAAAGAGCTTTTCAATCTAAAGAGCCTTGATGTATCAACCTTCAACAAGATTTCACCATAACAAAATATGGGTTTATCTTGTCAGGCGTAGCCTGACATCACTGCTTTTTAGCTAATCGCAGAATAACAACTTCCCCACTTTAAAACAGGCTCTGAAAGATGGCTATCACGAGATCTTTTACCAACAAAAAAAGACGCTCGGTATACAAGACCAAGCATCCTTCCATGAACCCTATATTTATAAATAATCTGTCTTAGGAACTGCAACAAAGGTAGCGAAAAATAACAGCAAATACCTGACCAGACTGGAAATTCCATAAGCAAAAATGAAGCCTGTGAATTGCCAGTTTAAGATAAACAGAACCGAAATGGTGACATAGAGAGTACAATAGACTACTTGAATAATCATCTGCAAGTTCATAGTAAAATAGAATAAATAGAACGTGTTTAATAAACTAGAAACCGACAAGAGTAATGTGCCAAAAACGACCACAGCAATTAGTAAATCAATGTTTTCAGATAATAAGAAGTACTTATTATATAGATAATACATAGCAAACTTGCTAATGAAAAACAATGGGAAACTTAAAAGAACCGACCCTATAAAACCTGCCATTTGCAGCTTAACAATCGTGCTTTTTGAATACATTTTTTTACTGGCAACAATTTGAGAAAGTAGCACATGGCCTAAAGGTGTCGTGATAAAATTAAGTATTTTTGAAACAGAGCTTGCAGCAAAAAAGATTGCCGTCGATATTGGCCCAAGTAAGGGCAATAAAAGAAATCGATCTAGATTGTTAATTAACGATCCTAGCAAGGTTGAGCAAAATACAGGAATATATTCCTTGATAATCCTCGCGTAATTTTGATTTACCACTCTTTTTTCCTTAAGTATAGACGTAAATTGAAACAAATACCCCAAATAAAGCAATTCTCCCAATAAAAAAATAACTACCCAGGAAACGAAATTAAATGAAAATAATAAAGCTCCTAATAAATAACCTAAACACGTGCAAAGATTAGCCATAAAATCTTTATTAAATTGCAAGTTTAATCTAAAAATCGCATTTGAATAATTACGATAACTTGCTAACCCAGTTGTCAGGACATAGATAATAATATCGATTTTAGATAAGTTATGTCCATAAAAAATGAATAAGGGCAAGGCCATTAAGACTGTGAGCCCAGTGGTCGTCATAGCTAATTGGACAAAGTTTTCCCCTTTATAATTTTTTTCCACAATTCTTAGTGTCCCTAGGCTCCCACCGAATGATAAAAATAGCACCGTATTAATACTGTACAAAGCTGAAATTTCACCAAAACTTGTCGGATTCACGCTTCTTCCGATTAAAGGCATGATAAGCAATTGTAATGAAGCCAGTAAAAAGAAATTCGACAGCGTGCTGTATATCATATTAGTCAAAGGCCGAACATGTTTAGAAATTTTTGAAGTGAGAGTCATAAACATCTTTTTCCTCCTGATTATCTCTAGCTTTCTGTTGGAATTTAAGGGCAATTTCGTAAACCATAAAATAATTCATGATACACGGTAGATAAAAGAAACTCATATCGATTAAAAAAGCGATAAATATTCCGATTAGGGCATAAGAAACAATTCTCGTTTTTTTTTCTTTGTAAAGGCCAATGATTGGATACATTAAAACAGCCAAAAAAGATAATTGAGCAATTACGCCCTTCATTGCCAAAAACCTCAACATACCATCAAGTTGAAATAAGTCATTTGCCACTCCTATGAATAAAAATCTAAGGACTCTATAGGGCGATAGCACAGAGATTTGCTCACCAATGACCTTCCATTGTGCAAATCGGTCCGAAGAAGGATTTTGAATCGTTTGAGTGATTACCCTGTCGTAAAAAGTTGTTAGAGCCTCCTGTCCAAAGAAGTTAAAATAGGCACTGACCGCAATAATCCCCCCTCCAAAAACTATCCAAACTATTTTCCGCTGTTCCTTTTCATACTGTTTATATAAATCCAGACCGATCATAATAAATAACGGAATCATGGGAAATAAAATACTTCTTGATCCACAAAGAAACACCCCTATGAGACAAGCTAGGATACCGCCATACTTCAAGCAGCGAGTCCCAATCCTTTCTGGCTGCCAAATGAGTAGTAGCGTTAAGGACGACACTAAAAACAAGCCACTGCTATTACCATTTTGATAGGTAGAAGGCATTTTATGGGACAAATTTTCAGCTGTCGCATAACCAATTGGCTTAGTCGTTAGATCTTGCCCTAAGGTATACGTTACACCAGCAACTGCTGTCTTAGTGATTCCCATAGTTTTTTGAACAATCATATATCCTCCCACAATGATGGCACTGACACAAGTGATGGTCATGGATTTATGGAGTGATAAACGACTGATAGGCACAGAGGCTAAAGGGCTTAATATGACCACCATTGTCATGGCGATATCAAGGGAAGTGGACTGTTGCTCGGCTATATTAATGAGTAAGCTCGCGGTCGAAAAAAAGAAAAACAGATAGTACCCTATTAAAAAGCCCCCCCAATTATTGAGAAAGGCTGGCAAATGTTTTAAATTGGCTAGCATGACAACGCCAAAGAGGATCATGTTTAATGTCAAAGGCAAGCCACCAACTTGAATACCAGCTTTTGGAAATGCCATTGTAATAAATTCAAATATACCGTTCATAAGTCCCCCCTATTCAAGAATTTTGATGAACTCTTTATACATGGTTGTTGTAGAAAAAGTATCTGCTAAGCTTAAGCCTGCCTTTTGTAAAAGTTCTCTTTGAGATGAATCAGTGTATAAAAGTCTCATAGTCTCCGCTAATTCACTTAAGAAATCAGGACTGTCTTTATCCAAAATTACCGCACTTCCTGCCGGAATGTATTCTGGGATTCCACCAGAATTAGTCGTAATTAAGGCTTTCCCAATAGATAAGGCCTCAATCATTGTTAGCCCTGCTGGTTCATCCCAAATAGAAGGCAACACACAAACATCTGCAATTTCATAATACATCCCTAGAAGATTATTAGGAATGAACCCCACCATGATCACACGATCCTTCAATTTGGTCGCCAAGTCATCTATTGCCAGATGATACTGACTTTTAATAGTGGTCATAAAAAAAGTACTACCCACCACAATAAACTTGGCATTAGCTAAATCGGCTTTCTCAAAGGCAAGCAACGCTTCCAACAGCCCCTTTTCAGCTGCAATTCTCCCTGAAAACATAAAAACAATATCTGAATCTAAAATACTATATTGTTTGCGTAGCTTATTTTTTTCTAAAGTTGTCAGCCTTGCCGTAAATCGTGCCTGATTGATGCCATTTTTTAAGACAACAAATTGCTCGGTTTTCATTTCTGGAAATTTTTGTTCCATGGTTGAATTAATATATTGGCTCACTCCTATGATTTTTTTTGCGTTTCGAATGTCCTCACCATAGCCAAAATCATTGGTTACTTCGTTATGCATGTGGAAATAATACTTACCACAATACTTTTGCCTGTTTTTCTTCGCTTTAAGTATCCCAAATAAGGTTGCACTATTCTCAATAATCACTCGGTCAAACTCATGACTCGCGAGAAATAGTCCCACTTTTTTTATGTAACTTAGTCGTTGGAAAATATAACGATAAGAAGTTGGATTAGCCCTTTTGAATACATTTCGACTAAACCAGTAAACCATTTTGTCCACTCCTTTTATTAAGCTTAAGGTCTTAACAAAATGTATTGAGCTCTGGTTGTACTTTTTTGAAGCAATCTCAGCTTCTGCATCGAATGAACTGAACACTGTCACAGCAAGCTCTTGTTCCGTTTCATTTTCATTTATCAGATAATCCATCAGCGTCTCCACCCCACCCCCGTTAACTGCTGGTATGGGCAAATAGCCTGAAGTTATGATGGCTACTTTTAGTTTACTCACTTACCTATCTCCGTTCTCATAAAATTGCAAATAATAATTAGCTAATTGGCTGGCTTCTTCAGATATTTCGTAACCATTTTTGATAATGACCTCTCTTTGTTCCTTTCGTTCATAATGTCTATTTTCTTTGATCATTTCAACCCAATTTTCAAGTGGTTCTATTAAATCCAATGACTGGTATTGACTGGTTAATTCAACATCTTTAGGAAGTTGTGATGATCCTAAAACAAATAAACCCGACACTTGCGCTTCAATCGCAGTCATTCCCAAGCCTTCATAGTGGGAAGGAAATAAAAACATATCCATAGCTTGAAAATAATCTTCCACTTTGTTCGTATAGGGGATAAATGAAACTTTTCCTGTTAAATTAAGATCATTGACCAACTGAACTAATTCATCCTTTAACTGACCTTCACCAATGATTAGTAACTTAGCCTCTGGTATCTCAAGGATCACTCTTGCAAATACTTGAATAACAAATGCTTGGTTTTTCTGCCAGACCATACGGCCAATATTTCCAATCACAAAGTCACTTGCAGAATAGCCTAATTTATCTCGGTACTCCTTTCGAATCGCTGAGTTAAAAAGAAATCGCTCCGTTTCAATCGCATTTTTCAAGATAAATAATTGGTTATTTGCAATGACTTTACCAAATAACCATTGCCCAGCATATTTCGTAGGACTGATAAAATCAGTTGGATAAATTGTGGATAATGGTTTTAAACAGGATTTAATCACATTACTAACGTGCTCCCCTGAAGCAGAAGTACTGTGATTGTGGGCAATACGCACAGGGACACCACATTTTTTGGCGATTCTTAATGGAAAAACACTGAGTGAATTCAAGTGAGAGTGGACTATTTCATAATCATTTTGCTTTAGTAAAACCTTCAATTGTTTGGAGTAACTAAACAGATGCTGGTATGGCGGTAGACGAAATACTCTGCCTCCTAATGAAATGATTTCCTTTTCAGGAACAATCGTTGAATCTTCGTCAATAAAAAAATCAAACTGAACTTTTTGTCGATTAATGTATCGATAATAATTCAATACAACTGATTCAACCCCCCCACCAACCATCTTTCCCATAATCATTGCAACACGAATTGTTTCCTTCATAGCTTATTTCACCTTCAACGTTTATTTGTTAGTAAAATTCAACAACGATAAAAAGACTAATCGAGCATTTTTAATATACGATAGTTATAACGAAGAGTATTCATACTTTTATTTATTTCATTCTCTTTCCATTTATAGTGAATAACAACCATACCTATTGATATCATAAAACCCAATATTAACCCAATTAGTATATTTAATGCGTTGTTTGGAAAAAATGGAATATTATTTTGTTTTGCCTCTGATGTGAGGATAATTTCGTTAGAATTGATCATCTCTCGGACTGTCTCCTGAAAAACCCTTGTAATTATTCTAGCGATTTGTTCAGCTATCTTGGGATCAGTGTATGTGGCTTTAATATTTAACAACATCGAGTTTTCATCTTGAGTGATGCTGAGAGACTCTAAAAGTTCCTTGGTAGTTACTTTTGTCTTTGTTTCACTTTGTAAATTTTCAAGTGTTTTACTCAAAACTAAATCACCTAAAATTAAGGATTTATAGGTATCCACCATTTGCAAATTAACATTAACATCTTCGATTTGGACACTTGACTCAGTCTTTTCCGGCAAAGCGATTAGCACTTGCGTTCTCGAAGAATATTTGGGTGCCAACAGATAAAACGTAACAGCACCTGCAATTATCCCTCCCAAAAGAGTTAAACTTAAAACAAAGATGATGTACCTCCTCACTAGCAACATAATTTTATCAAATCCCTGACTTTTCTGCATTCCCTACCAACCTCACAATTAATAAAATTTGCCCCCTAATATAATGCTCCGTTTTATGATCGTTATTAATAGGCATTATTGGGGAAAAGAACAACTTTGACTGTTTTAACTAAAATCAACAGGTCTTTTTTTAACGATAAATTGTTAATATACAATAGATCCAATTCCAACATCCCGCGAAAACTCGTGGAATTTCGCAAACTAACTTGCCACAACCCAGTAATCCCCGGTTTAATTTCCAATCGTTTAAAATCATCTCCCTTGTATTCAAGAACTTCCCACTCTAACGGTGGTCGCGGACCAACTAATGACATATCTCCTTTTATCACATTAATGAATTGGGGAAACTCATCCAGACTAAATTTCCGTAAATACTTGCCAATTTTAGTAATTCTAGGGTCTTCTTTCATTTTAAACATCGGCCCACTAATCTCATTTTCTCTTTTGATTTCTGCTAATTGTGCCTCTGCATTGGTGCACATCGAACGAAATTTATACATTCTAAAGGGCCTACCTTTCTTTCCAATCCTAATTTGAGAATAGAGAATACGCCCTCTTGGATCATCTAATTTGATTAGTAGAGCAATTATTAGAAAAAGCGGTAAAAAAAGAATTAATGCACAGAAAGATAAGACTATATCCATAATTCGTTTAAAAATAAAATAAAACGTTTTGATATTTCTCGTGTCTGTCAATACGATATAATCGCTATTTTTAGTTGAAATTTTAAGCCCTCCTAATAATTAAAGATTGTTTTATAAACTGAAACACAAAACTGAATAACTATAAAACATCTTTCTGCTACGTATTTTATTAATAGAGATTTTAGATGAACAGATTATTGGTAATCGTTTAATACAACACTGAACAATCAAGTCGCATCACCCTAAAATAAACAGACGTTTAAAATACACTTTAACTTAAAAATAAATATAAGTGTATAATGAACTCGCATTTGGACGTCAAAACAGCATATTTGGTCATTTTTTCATAATAACAATTAGCCACATCTTTTTTATAAACCGTATATTAATTAAACAAGAACTGTTCAACAATAGGCAGTTATGTTATAGTTTTCATATAACTATTATAAATTTGAGGGCGACTGCCTTAAGTGGTCTCTAATGAAGGTAGTTGAAAACTGTCAGAAAATCTAGCTAAAGAGTATGCGTTAATCCTCCTTCATTTTTTCAGGAGTGACTAAGACTCAACTACTATATAATTAGAATATACTAAGGAGAGGAATTATCATGGGGATTTTTATCCTTGAAGATAACTTTGAACAAAAAGAATTTTTACACCGAGTCATTAATAAAATCGTCACTAAAAACCACATTAGTCATTCGACGATTGTTAGCACAACAAGTGTCAGCCGGCTTTTAGAAGCGATCCAATTTAATGGTGAATACAATATTTTTTTCTTGGATTTAAATATAAAAAATGACAATATGGCTGGTCTTGAAGTGGCCAAACAGATACGAAAAGTAGATGACAACTCTGATATCGTTATCGTTAGCTCACATCCAAATCTTGCTCTTACCTCTTATCAATACATGATATCAGTCCTATCTTTTATCGATAAATCGTCTGATATCGATTCTTTTATTAAACAAATTGAGCGCTGTTTACTTAAATACAAGGAGACCCTTCAAAAAAGTCATCAACAGACCGATTGGTTTTTTTACGAAAGTAAATTTACAGATATTAGAGTGCCTTTTAATGAAATAAGATACGTAACCACATTAGATGGCCATCGAATTCAAATCAAAACAACCAGTCGAGATTTTCAATTTTATGGAATACTCGCGGATATTGAAAACAATGATCAGCGATTAATACGCTGCCATCAATCTTATATTGTCAATCTCACCACTATTAGTGAAATCGACAAAAGTAATAATATTATTTGTTTAGATGGCGGCTTTGAGATTCCTATTTCTAGACGAATGAAAAAAAAAGTGACAGAACAGTGGCGCAACTTTCTTTTGAAAAAAGATACCGAACAAGATGATTAAACGACCGAATAAGAAACTAGCCTTTACCTTGTGACATTGTTAACTATATAATAAGCGTTAGTAAGTTTGAGAGTAGGTGTTCAGATGTACGTTTGGCTAAGTACAAAAATAGCTAAAAACTTGTTTGATATTGATCAATCTGATCAATCGGAGCAAGCTCAGTGGACAAGATATTTTGTCGAAGTTATTTTACTAAATATCTTAAAAACGTTTCTAGTTTTGTTAGTTGGCTTTTTGTTTAATGTCATACATCTGACAATTATCTGTCAGTTTGTCTTCTTTTGTTTAAGACGCTATGCGTTAGGCTGGCACGCGAAATCAAATTTTCTCTGTAGCGTTCAATGTATTGTCTTGTTTGTGGGTATTCCCCTACTCATGGAGAGTTATATGTCGGTTTTTCCCCCCATTTTATGGTTACTGATTTATCTTGGGATGTTCCTTATTTTCATCCTATTTGCTCCTCAAAAAACAGACAATTCATTGGATAGCCCTTTAACAGATAAACAACGAAAAGGACGACTTGTCGCAACTTTGATATTGTTTACAGTCCTTTCGCTGTTTATTGATTTAATCTGGTTACGAATTAGTATTTTTGCGGGCACTCTGGCTTCTGCCATTATGATTTTACCGCTTTTTAAACCTATAATTGAAGGAGATGTATTTTATGAATCGTATCAAAAGTTTTTTAAGTAAGAAAATGAATCGTTGGGTTGACGCACAATTAGGGGTAACCAAATCTGATGCCTTTACTTTTAGATGTCCATGGCCCTATCTGATTTATGAGCCAAAAAAACCAAAGCATGCTAAAGACTAATTAAATGATTGAAACGATTCTTGCTTCAGCCTTACATATTTACACTTCTTTATATTTATGCCTCATATTATCAGAAAGAAAAAAGCGTCTGTTTCCGATGATCTTTTTTTCTTTCTCTGTTACGTTTTTAGTCATGCTTATCACTTTAACCAAGTTAATTTTTTTATCTAACTTGATTATTATTTTAGGATTATACTTGTATGTCTTTAAAGCTACAGAGTATATTGGCGTCAATAAACGGCTCTTTTATTCCGTTATTTCTGTACTGATTGTCTCATTTATTAGCTATATAATTTACAGTGTCCTATTTTATATTCCAGGCTCTTTTCCGTTTCATCTATTAGCCATTTTAATTACTTTTTTTATTATCTTTTTTTCAACAACGGTGTTAACCGTTGTCAACTACCTGAAAGCATTTAGCTACTCTTCATTATTGAGTTTGATTGGGGCGGCCATTTTTCTATTTGTTTCTTTTCGCAATGAAATCAGCCCTTCTTTAAAAGTAGAGACCGTTACAAACAAACTAACGCTATCACTGGCCTTTTTTTTCGTCTTATTATCGATTACCATCATTTCCTTAGGGTTACTATTTGAGAAAAATCGAGAAAATAAAAAAAATCAAGATGCCTTGATTGACTACACTGCTGAACTAGAAGCAATGCATGATGATCTTGAGTTATTTAAACATGATTATTTAAATATTTTATTATCTTTAGGAGAAAGTATTTACGAAAGGGACATTGATAAAATTGAGCAAGTCTACAATGAAACGATCCGCCCTACAGAAAAAATCATCTGCCATTACAATTCTAATGCCGCTAAAATGAATCTCATTAAAGTTACTGAAATTAAAAGCTTATTTATCTCCAAAATTTTCCAGGCTGAAAGAAGCAATATTTCGATAGTTGTTGAAATTGCTAATCCTGTTATAGACGTCATCATCGATAAGATAGATTTTATCAGGATTTGTTCCATCGTCCTTGATAATTCCATCGAAGCAGCTGGAAAAAGCAGTAAAAAGAGCATGTATGTTTGTCTTTTACAAAATAAAGCCGAGTTATTTTTTTTGGTGTCTAATTCATATGAGGACAACGTGTTAAAAACAGAACATCTGTTTAATAAGAATTACACCACAAAAAAAGACTATCAAAAAGAACACGGTTTGGGGCTATATTCGTTGAACAGGATAATTGAAAGGCATCCAACAATTACCCTTTCTACTGACATTCAAAACAGTTTCTTTCAACAATCTATTACAATTAAACAACTGCACCACCATTGACAAACGGAAAAAAAAACCACTGATGGATTGTTATCAACTAATCCAACAGTGGTTTTTTTTGGCACTTATTAGCCTAAGCTAATTCCGGCATGATCAAGGGCCTGCTCAATAACCTCCATCACCAACTGACTGTGAGTCAGGCGATCTTCAACCATGGCCATATCTCGCTCATCAATGATTCTCTCAAACTCTTTAAATTCTTCAAACATTCGGTGAGAATGAACTTTCACATCAATCGCTTGTGTTCCTTCACCATTCAATTGCTTCTCAATGCTGTCTAAAACGTTGGTAGCGCCGTTAACCACGATAGCCCCTTCGTTTCCTTGTATAGTTGAACGAATGGCTGAGGTAGAATCTTTGGCACCTATACAGACAACCTTAGTTTCTGGATAACTCATCACAACAATGCCTGACGTATCAATCCCTCTTTCAACATTCGCCACATACTCGACTTTCTGTGGTTTTCCTAATAGGCCAACTACAAAGTGAATATTATAGATATTGATGTCCATTAAGGCACCACCCCCCATTCTGGGATTAAATGCTGGTAAAATCGTTCCCTCTTTAAATGCGTCATACCTTGAAGAATACTGCGAATAATTACATTCAATAATTTTTATGTCACCTAATTCTGCTAACCCAGCTTTGATTTCTCGATAATTAGCCAAGTACTGATTTGTAATTGCCTCAACTAGCACTAGCTTATTGGCTAGTGCGATTTCCTTTAATTCCATAAATTGTTCAACTGTCAGGGTGAAGGGTTTCTCACAGATGACATTTTTTTTGTGTGCTAACGCTTTTTTGGCATACTCATAGTGTAAGTGATTCGGCAAGGCCACATAAACAGTATCAATATCGCTTTCTGACAGGCAAGTATCGAAATCAGTAAAGCTTTTTTCAATGTGATGGCTTTGTTGGAGCTGAGTTAACTTTTCTCGGCTGCGTTCAGTGCCTACGATTGCCTTTAATTCAATTGCTGGAAGTTGCTGCACCATAGATAAAAAGTCGTGTACGATCATTCCCGAACCTAAAATAGCTAATTTCATATTGTTGTCCTCCATAAATTCCGGTGTCCACTATCACTTCGCTTTGCTTCGACCTCATCAATCTCTAACGGCTAATCCTCAAGAAATGAAGGGCTAAATGCTAAGGCTCTAAGGGAGTGTATTCCTTATTCCGTAATATATTGACTGCCAGCTTCTAATATTTCCAATTGACGAATTGTTTCTTCATCTTTGACTAGTTTATCTTTGCCATTAATAATTGATTCATATAAGCCTTCATATACGCGACTATAATCACCCACTTCAGATGTGACTTTTTCTTCGTGGTATTTGCCAGCCTCATCAATATAGGTCAACACGCCGTAATGTTCCGGTAAATCAAGACCGAAATCCTCATGATCAGGCATATAAAACATTTTCAAATGCTCTTCTTGACGGTCTTTAGTTTGCTTAACAAAACAACCTTTTTTCCCATACACAACAAAACTTGGGCGTTCTTTTAAACGAAAATAACTTGATTTTACTGAGACTTTCATTGTGCCATAATAAAAATCTAAGTCAAAATAATCATTCATTCGCCCCTTTCCAAGTAGTTGCCGTACATCGTAATGTATATCATCTGGATCACCAAAGTAGGACAATACTTGGTCAATAGTGTGACAACCATGACCATATAAGTAACTATTAACTTGCGAATAGCTGGTCACACTTTCAGGTACTTCTGGCCGGAAATAGTCGTAGTGCATCTCCACTTCGAGTATTTCTCCCAAAACACCGCTTTCGATAACCTTTTGAACGGTTAAAAAATCGGAATCAAAGCGCCGATTTTGATAACATTGAATCAGCAACCCCTTTTCCTTTGCAATAGCAAAAAGCTCTTTCGCTTCTGCTGAGGTTTCAGTAAATGGTTTTTCAACCAACACATTTTTACCATGTTCTAATATAAGTTTGCCGTAATGATAATGCAGGTGACTCGGCGTTGCTACAACGACTAATTGAATTTCAGGATCCATAAAAATATCATCCATATTAGTTGTATAATTAACCCCTTCAAGCTTCTCCCAAAGATGTTTGTCTGTTCGGGAATAAATTGTTTTAACCTTTATTTTATCAGCTAATTTGGTTGAAAATGGTAAATGGTAGCGATTTGTACTTTTTCCATTGGCAATGTATGCAATTGTTAACATGTTTGTTCCTCCAATTAATATGTCTTAGCTTTATTATAAGTCTCTTTCAACTTTCAACAAGGGATTCATCTGAGATTGGTAGTGCCTTTCACTCAAGCAATAAAAGCATCTAAAATAATAAACATAATGTTCAGGATATTGGTAAATCACTTTAAAATCAGTTAAACTTAAGAACATAGGAGGCGATCACTTTGTTATTAGTCTTGGAACAATTAAAAGAACAACAAAACTTTACCCAAACAGAAAAACGAATCGCAGATTATATTTTACAGGACCTTTCAAAAATTCCTGTCATCTATATTGAAGACCTGGCAAAAGTAACCTATACCTCTCATTCGGCTATTATTCGCCTTTGTAAGAAAATTGGATTTAACGGTTTTCGTGATTTTAAAATTGCTATCTCAACCATCGTTCATAGCCAACTCCACGCTCCAGGTCAGGTCGATGCCAATTTTCCTTTTGAAGAAAATGACTCGCCCATGGTCATTGCCAAAAAAATGGCGGATTTAACCGTCGCTACCGTCAAAAAAACCTTGGTTCAATTGGACGATGATTTGTTAAACGAAATCGTTGAAACACTCTCTCAAGCCGAACGAGTTTTTCTTTTTGCTCGTGGAGATTCTCAAATTAGGGCACGCAGTTTTCAAAATAAATTGGTCAAAATCAATCAATTTTATATTTTAGCTGAAGATTACTCGGACGGCTATTGGAATGCTGCCAATTTAACACAGAAAGACTGTGCTTTATTCATTTCATACAGTGGGATAGTGCCTCAGTATGAACGAATTTTACAACATTTTTATAATGAGAAAATTCCAACTATTTTGTTGACAGGTAGCAATCAATCCAACCTAGCAAAGTATGCCTCAACGACCTTAGTCACGATTCAAGAGGAATACGATTTCGCTAAAATTGGCACCTTCTCATCTCAAGTTGCATTTGAGTATATTTTAGACACACTCTTTTCAATTCTCTATGCAAAGGAATATCGACAAAATTTACTAAATCTTAAAGAAAAACAACAATTATTGCAAAGTGGCCTTTTATCCGATTCTCAATAAGACAATCAAAAAAACCAACAAAGATAGTATCTTTGTTGGTTTTTTTAATTAATTTCTAAACTAGATTCTAATTCACTTTGATCAAAAAAGCGCTCAAACAGAAGGCCTATACCATAATAGAAGCTCAAAGCAAAAGCAATATGAATCAAGGTGAATTGACTGCCGAAGGACGAAAATTCATACACCAAAACTGGTAGTTTAACTGATGACCAGGCCCCTAAAAAGAAAATGACATACCTTAGACTTGCTCCTTTTTTTATTAAAATAGTCCCAATAGGAAACGCCATGTATAGAGGTCCGGCCGCCACCGCTGCCATTAAGAAAGTAATCAATAAACCTGATAGCCCCGCTTCTTTCCCCATATATTTAACGAGAACGTCACCAGGGATCCACTGATCAAGCAAACCCACTAAGATAAAGATAGGTGGTAAAAGTAGCAACATGTCCAGCAAGCTGTTTCCTGTTAGTTTGACCGCTTTTTCTGCTACTGGGGGATTAGCTACTGACAAAAATAAAAGTCCTATGACCAACACCATAAATAAACGATATTTTTTTATCCATTTCATCCCATCACAACCTTTACTAATAATCCAAACAGTAAACACATTAAAATGGCCGATAAATTGCGATAAATAGCAAATTTCAATCCAAATGTCTTTCTCTCCAAAGGAAAAGTAGTTAAGCCAACTGCCATCAAACTAGACATCAAAACGGCTACTTGAGGCAAGTTAGCACCATTTTCCAGTAATGACTTTCCTAATGGAAACACAATGAAACTTGGAACAATCGAAATTGACCCGATAGCCGTAGCTAAAAATATTCCTGCTATGCCTGAACTTTCGCCAATCAGAGCACCGATTAGCTTTGGTGTGAAAACCGCCAGCACTAATCCGACAAATAACATAATAGCTAGCATATCCGGTAAAGTGTTAATAAACATCTTTAAGGCTTTCTTTAAGGCTTTTCCCGTTTTCTCTCGACTCTTAACATAAGAAAAAAATAATAATACAACACTAGTACTGTATAAAATAACACCACTAACCATTGGCTATTCCTCAATTTCTTCGAATTTACTTAGAAAAAAATGAAAATTCTCTATTTTATTTTCAATTCTAATTTTTAGCTGCTCAAGTAATTCTTTTCCAGCTATGGTTATCTGATACATTTTTACAGGCTTCCCATCAACTAAAGCTTCATAGTAAGAATTGATTGATCCTTCTCCTTCTAGTTTTTTAAGGGTTCGATAGACGATAGCACTGTCAATTGAATTGAAAGGGATCTCTTCTTCGCACCGCTTAACTAACTGACCGCCATAACTGTCTGACTCCGCCAAAAACAATAATAAATAAGCATCTGTTTGTCTTCCTTGTCTATTCATTTATTTTTCACTCCTTTACTGTTATAAACAGTGTACTGCTTATAACAGTAAAAAGCAATAAATTGATTCGACAAAAAACTCAACCCTAACATTTACGTTAGGATTGAGTCAATGATCTTACTTAGAAACTATTTGTTTTTTAAGTTGTAGAAAGCTTGTAAACCTTTGTATTGAGCAACGTCACCTAATTGGTCTTCGATGCGTAATAATTGGTTGTATTTGGCAACACGGTCCGTACGTGACAATGAACCAGTTTTGATTTGGCCAGCGTTAGTTGCAACAGAGATGTCAGCAATCGTTGCATCTTCTGTTTCACCAGAACGGTGAGAAATAACAGCTGTATAACCAGCTTGTTTAGCCATTTCAATCGCTTCAAATGTTTCAGTTAAAGTACCGATTTGGTTAACTTTGATTAGGATTGAGTTAGCAATGCCTTTTTCAATACCTTCAGCTAATTTAGTTGTGTTTGTAACAAATAAATCATCACCAACTAATTGTACTTTATCGCCCATGATTTCAGTCATTTTCTTGAAGCCATCCCAGTCATTTTCGTCTAGGCCATCTTCAATTGAGATAAGTGGGTATTTAGCTACTAAGTCAGCATAGATTTGAATCATTTCTTCAGTTGTTTTTTCGCCTTCGCCTGAATCAGCTAGAACATAAACACCTTTTTCTTTATCGTAAAATTCTGAAGCAGCTGCATCCATCGCAAGAACAACGTCTGTTCCAGGTTTGTAACCAGCTTTTTCAATAGCTTCCATGATTACTTCAAATCCTTCTTCGTTTGAACCTAAGTTAGGAGCAAATCCACCTTCGTCACCGACAGCAGTTGAAAGACCTTTAGCTTTTAAGATTGAAGCCAAGGCGTGGAATACTTCAGCACCCATACGTAGAGCTTCTTTGAATGTTGGCGCGCCAACAGGCATGATCATAAATTCTTGGAAATCAATGCTGTTATCAGCATGTGATCCACCATTGATGATATTCATCATTGGAGTTGGTAATACTTTCGTGTTAAATCCACCTAAGTAGTGGTATAGTGGCATTTCTAAGAAATCAGCTGCAGCGCGAGCAATTGCAATAGACACACCTAGAATAGCGTTAGCTCCTAATTTAGCTTTGTTTGGAGTACCGTCTAATTCGATCATTAGTTTGTCGATATCCATTTGATCACGAACATCAAATCCGATGATAGCTTCAGCGATAACGTTGTTAACATTGTCAACTGCTTTAGAAACACCTTTACCTAAGTAACGGTCTTTGTCGCCATCGCGTAATTCAACAGCTTCGTATTCACCAGTTGAAGCGCCTGAAGGTACCATTCCACGACCAAAAGCACCGCTTTCTGTGTATACTTCTACTTCGATTGTTGGGTTGCCACGTGAGTCTAAGACTTCGCGTGCATAAACGTCTGTAATAATTGACATGTTATAAATCTCTCCATTTCATATTTGTTTTTTTTATTCTAAGGTATTTCTACCGTAGTATCTTATTTTTTGATTCCTTAGGG